>JAXHVO010000072.1 GCA_034189135.1 Thermodesulfobacteriota bacterium
TTGGATTTTGGTCACAGAATCAGCGCTGTTACCTTTAATCCAAAAGGAGCATTTTTTAAATACTCAGCATAGCTTTTGCCATTCTCCCCAGCTTAGCTGGGGGTTTAGCTCTGTAATTAATGGAGTTGGCCGATTCCATCGTAGAGAATTTAAGAAAAAAAGGAAAGTGGGATGCAAACCAGCAGGAAAAAAACGAATAAAATGAATGTCTCAATTTAAAACCGGCTGCTACCATGTGGGAAGGTCAGCTAAGCACAATGATAACCAAAACCAGGAGAGGCTATTATGATGACATTGAAGGAACAACTCGAGGCGATCAAGGCCCAGACCGCTTCCATGATCACACCGGAGATCGCAACCGCTATGAAACAGGGCTATGAAGAGCTATCCAAAAGAAAGGTATTGGATAAAGCATTAAAGACCGGTGAAACCGCCCCGGCATTTACCCTGCCCGATTCTGACGGCAGCATGATTCGTTCAAAGCATCTTTTGGCCAAAGGCCCACTTGTGATCCTGTTTTACCGCGGCAAATGGTGACCCTACTGCAATGCAGAGCTGGTAGCCCTGCGGGAAAGCTATACGGACATACAAGCGGCTGGAGCATCTCTGGTTGCGATATCGCCCCAGCTTCAATCCTACTCCCGGGAACTTGTAAAAGAACGCCGATTGCCGTTTGAGGTGCTTAGCGACCGTGGTAATACAGTCGCCACTACTTTTGGCGTCGCTTTTTCACTGCCCGAAAGCATGCGATGGGTTTACGGGGAAGTATTTAAATTCGACCTTCCCAAATACAACGGGGATGACAGCTGGCCCTTGCCCATGCCTGCACGCTTTATTGTCGATCCACACGGTGTGATTCAAGCCGCAGATGTGAATCTCGATCATACGGTGCGTCCCGAACCCGCGTCGGCCATTGAAGTGTTGCGAAGCCTTTGAAAGCGAACGCTAATAATCAGCCACGCGGCGTCTGATCATTGAAGTCCCAAGATAATTCCCGGTGGTTTAGATATCTTTTGCCTTACCCAATAGCTTATCGAACTTTTCGACCTCCACTACCGGCGATGTGGTAAAGGAAATTCCTGTCAACTTGTTTAATTCAACCGAAGTGGCCATCGCTTTTTCTGCATCGGGAAATTCCAGTGTAAAGACCAGATCATGCTCTCCGAGCACAGCGTACATGGAGATAACCTTTCCACCGTTTTTATTGATCAGTTCCACCGCCCGGTCTGTCCGTTCGGAGCTGATGTCTTTTAATGATTCTGCCGAGTACTTGCCGAACATCATGAATATAGGCATCTCATTTCCTCCTTTCTTCTTTTATTTTTCTTTCAAAAGATTCATTTTTTTTTAAAGAACTCCCGGTGAGTTGCTGCATTGCAGTATTTGAAATCATAGTAGCATAAACTGGCAGATGCTTTGGGCAACCTTCAATCAATCGCTATTGATGGAATCAATGAGTGCTTTTAGTCCACCGAAATGTTTCCTGTCGAAATCCAGCACCAGTCGGGGCAGTTCTCTAATTTCGGGTTCATCTATCTCTTCAGGAAGAGGTCCCGACAGGTATATCTCTCCTTGGGGTCTCAGGATCTCTGAAAAACGACTCCTCAGATCCTCTAGTTTGTGTTGGCTGATTGCTGAGCGCAGCCGAATGACCAGAAAATTGCCAATATACCTTAAACTGTGATATCGGGAGTAAAAGCGTTTGATTCTTTCAACAGCAACATCGGTTGAATCTATCCTCTCAAACAGTGCCAGATCTGATTTACTGATATTGCCCTGCGAGAGAATCGTTTCCTCAACGAACTCAGCCCATTTTTTCCAGTAGGTTCCTTCGGGTTCGTCCACCAGGAGAATCGGCACGGGATTGCGCTTACCTGTTTGCACCAGGGTAAGAGCCTCCATCCCCTCATCGAGTGTACCGAACCCACCTGGAAAAAGCACGATGGCATCGGATTCTTTCAGAAAGGCGACTTTTCGATTAAAGAAATATTTATAGGTTATGCTCTTTGGGTTTCCATCAATGACCGGGTTGGCCTTTTGCTCAAAGGGAAGCCGAATATTCACGCCGAAGGAGTATTCCGATCCTGCACCTTCATGGACCGCTTGCATGATACCGGGACCACCCCCGGTGATGACCATATACCCTGATGCCGCTAACTTCTGCCCTAACGAAATGGCCATCTTGTAAGTGGTTTCTTCTGTCGAGGTTCGGGCCGATCCGAAAACGGCAACTTTTCGAACATGACGGTAAGGTCCGAAAGCCTTCGCCGTAAAACGCATTTCTTTCAATGAGTTATTCATCAGCTTCAGATCAACTGCGCCGTCATCTTCCTGACCGGCTTTGAGAGATGCGATGATCATCTCTCGCACGATTTTAGGGCGGGTAATATTCCCTAAAAGCCCAAGTAACTCTTGAATAACCTGGTCTACAGGACCATTATCTTTTTTAAAATGAAGTTCCATTATTTTTTATGTTTCAATTTTGATTTTACCTTCCATATATTTTACAGCTTTGCCGGATATATGAACCCGGTCATCAACGATCTCACAGCTTAGCTCACCCCCTCTTGCTGAAACCTGTTTGACATTAAATCGTTTTTTGCCAAGCTGGGATGCCCAATAGGGTGCCAGTTGTGTATATGCCGAACCGGTTACCGGGTCTTCGAAAACGCCATATTTAGGAGCAAAAAACCGGGTGACAAAATCATAGCCGGATGATTTTGCGGTAATAATCACCCCGCGTAAATCCAGCTTTTGTAACTGCGCAAAATCCGGGTTTGCCGTTTCAATATCCCTTTCCCGCTCAAAAACGACCATATAATCTTCTGATTTCAGACATTCAACAGGTGTTGTATCAAAAGCTTTTTCAATTTCCGGTGGAATATCACACAAAACAGGGGGTTGCGCCGGAAAGTCCATAACCAGCCACTCATCATCCTTGGTCACGGTTAGTATGCCTGACCTGGAATCAAACACCACCCGGTTGCCCTTGTAGCCGAGAATATTAAACAACACGTACGCCGATGCCAGCGTGGCGTGACCGCATAAATCCACTTCACTGGTCGGAGTGAACCATCGAATATGGAATCCATCGCCGGTGGGAACGAAAAAAGCGGTTTCAGATAAATTGTTTTCTTCCGCAATGGATTGCATCATTTCATCGGGCAGCCATTCGTCTATCGGACAAACCGCTGCCGGATTGCCTTCAAAAGGCCGGCTGGCAAATGCGTCTATCTGGTATAAGTTTAATTCCATGGGTTCTCCTCAAAAAATATATGAATTCAGTATGGGCTTTCTTCAATTATTTTCAATCATCATTTTGCGAAGTTTCCTTTAACTCCCCGCCCTTATCGTCAATAAGCTCCAGCAGGACGCCGTTCATCTTATTGGGGTGAACAAAAGCAAATTCACAATCCCGAAACGGCCGGGCGCCTCCAATAAAGGGATAATCTTTCTGCTTCAGCTCCCCCATGGCCTCACGGGTGTTGTCAACATTAAGACTGATTACCATGACGCCTTCGCCCCTTTTCTCGATAAACCTGGCAACATACCCATCGGGCGTGGTCGATTCCATCAGCTCGAAACCAACTTCCCCAAGCCGGTATCTGGCCACCTTGATTTTTTCGGATTCATCGATGTATTCGTCATCCGGCCCGGATTTGCCCAATACCGGCTCCCAGACTTTTCGTGCATCATCGATATTTTTAACCGCAATGCAGATATGATCGACTTTATTTACTTTCATTTTAGCCTCTTTGTTTTAAGATATGGAAAATACCCGCTTACCGGAGAGCAGTAGATCCGGTAGCAGATGTTTAGAGATTTCCGGGACTTTAATTAACTAGTGTTTGAACGAAAAGTCTCTTTTTATCATTAAAAAACCGGTTAATAGTTAAAGAAGAGTGTTTAGGAATTCAGAATACAAGAACCGGAAGTCTGCCTTCTGCCTCTGTGCCTTCTGCCTTTTTTGGGTTGTTGTTCGGATTTGCCGCTCTTTAATGCCTGTTAAATCAAGAAATTATGCATTGACCTGATTAGACACTTCGGCACGTGGGAAATACACTTTTACTTCTTTTTCAATTTTTTTTCCTACCTTACTTCGAGCTATTTTCATATTGTACCGCACCTGTAGATTCAACCAAAATTCAGGTTCTATCCCAAAATATTTACCAAGGCGTAGCGCAGTGTCAGCGGTGATTTCTCTTTTGCCGTGAATAACTTGACTAACACGATTTGCCGGTACATTAATATCTTTTGATAGCTGACTCTGGGTAATGTTCATTGGTCTAAGAAATTCTTCTAATAGTACGTCACCCGGTGTAATTGGAGATAATTTTTTGGTCATTATTTTACCCCTTATGATAATCAACAATCTCTACTTCTATGACGTTTTCATCCTTCCATACGAAACAAATACGCCATTGATTATTAATTCTGATGCTATGTTGACCTTTTCTATTGCCTTTCAATTGTTCAAGTCGATTTCCCGGAGGAACCCGCAAACTGTTTAATGAAACGGTCGCATTTAGAACCTCAAGCTTTATTCGTGCAATTTTGGAAATGCTTCTGAATCTTTTGACATCTAAATCATTAAAAAGATTTTCCGTTTCCTTGCATTTAAAAGTTTTTATCATATTTATATATATGACGTCTTACGTCATTCGTCAAGCTAAATTTTCATATAATACAGAATGTCCCGCAACCAATAAATGCGCTAATCAAGCCTTGACCCCGTGCTTTTATCCTTTTCTATTTTCTGCCTGTTGGGCAAATACCCGGAAACGGCGTGCTTCCTCCTCATTTCCCATCGAAGCATATATTCGGCTGATCTTTTGAAAATATAACGGAGCATTTTCCGGATCATCCTGAACCAGGGAAAGATACATTTCCATAATCGCTGAAGAATGATGGCCTAAATCAAAGCTGATATCTGCGAATCTTCGTTTGATCAGAGGATCGATGCGGGTATGACAGCCGCGGCACTGATCCATGATTTCGATATACAGATCCCTGGCGCTTTCAAGGTCTCCCAATGTCTCCAATGTGCCGGCAAGCGCAATCGCTAGTGGTTCGTGCCATCCGTATGTCCCCATGAAATCCTGATAGAAGGAGGCGGCTTCCTGATGGCGCCCGGCCTGAGACAGGGTTTCGCCACGGAGCAGGACATAGGCCAAAGAGATTTTAAGGTCATCCGGGCAATCGGCAAGAAGGGTTTCAGCCTGATCAAAGGCCCCCATTTCCCAGTAAACCTCGCAAAGCACCTGATAACCCGGCAGGGCATCCGGATGATGTTGGAGAAAGGTCTCCAGCAGACGGCGGGCTTCATCCAATTTCTCCAGGTTCAGGTAGGCCGTGGCCAGCTCAAGGGGGATAATTGAATCCGGGGCAGGGTTCTCCTCCAAGGCATGAGACAGGTCATCGGCTGCGAGATCAAAGTCTCCCCGGTTCAGCGCGAGATAACCGGTTTTAAAGGACTCTCCATAGGAAAGGTAGGCCTCCTGCATCTCTTCGGGCAGTGCACTGCAGAGTGCCATAAAAGTCTCATCGTCCTGATCACCGGTGTATGTCTCGTCATCGGCGAGGGGAGTCCGGTCAGATTGGGGCACTTCCATTTGAATATCTCCGGCTGTGAGGCGTGCAATCTCCTGCATAAGCTTTTCAACAGCGAATATCAATGCAGGGTCCCGGGTCAAGTCGAGGGCCAATTGAAGATATTTCCTCGCCTCATCGTAATATTCGGCCTCCATCAATTCTTCACCGGCCTGCCTGTGTTCGTGTGCCAGGGCCCTTTTGGCCTGAACCAGTTTATCTCGAAGCCTTGTTTCTGAAGCATCATCAGGCGATGTTTTTTCCAATGCGTCCAGGGCCTTTTCGAATTCAAGCTTCGCCCTGCCCCAATCTAAGGCCTTTAAAAAGGCATCACCCCTCTGCTCAGTCTTTTCAGGATCTTGATTGAAAAATATTTTAAAAAGCCCCATAAGCTCAAAATCCTTTTGTTCTTATCAATGTTTTGTGTTTTCCTGAAGCGTGGGAATTCGAATTTCTGCTCGAAAACAGGAGTTTTCGGCAGACACTAAATAGTATTTCAAAAAAATTCTTAGCCTTTTCTCTTAAAAGTGTGTTTTGTACCCCCAAAATTCCCTTTTAAGGCCTTATTTGACGCAAATTTTAAATGTATTATCTATAATATCAACATATTCCTGTGGCCCGACCCCCATTCATTAATTGGATTGCCTATCATTGCTGGTCAAATAAGTCATGAATGGACTTGACCCCTTTTTTTGTAGCCGAGGATATTGAATAACACGTAAGCCGACGCCAAGGTTGCGTGACCGCATAAATCCACTTCACTGGTCGGGGTGAACCATCGAATGTGAAATCCATCGCCGGTGGGAACGAAAAAAGCGGTTTCAGATAAATTGTTTTCTTCCGCAATGGATTGCATTAATTCATCAGGCAGCCACTCATCTAGCGGACAAACCGCTGCCGGGTTGCCTTCAAAGGGTTGGCTGGCAAATGCGTCTATCTGGTATAGATCTAATTCCACGGGATTCTCCTCATAATTTATATAAATGCCCTTGTGTAAGCTTTCTACTCTTCAGTCATGCTAACTATCCTTGAACTCCCCACTCTTATCGTCAATGAGTTCCAGCAGGACGCCGTTCATCTTATTGGGGTGAACAAAGGCAAATTCACAATCCCGAAACTGTCGGGCGCCTCCAATAAAGGGATAATCTTTCTGCTTCAGCTCCCCCATGGCCTCACGGGTGTTGTCCACGTTCAAGCTGATCACCATGACGCCTTCGCCCCTTTTTTCGATAAACCTGGCAACATACCCATCGGGTGTTGTAGATTCCATCAGCTCGAAACCCACCTCCCCAAGCCAGTATCTGGCCACCCTGATTTTTTCGGATTCATCGATGTATTCGTCATCCGGCCCGGATTTGCCCAAAACCGGCTCCCAGGCTTTTCGAGCGTCAGCTATATTTTTAACCGCAATACTGATATGGTCGACTTTATTTATTTTCATTTGATCCTCCCCATATAGCCGTTAGAGTTCGGCAGATGGTTGTGTATTATAATTTTAGGGGCGTCTCACATCCCCATTCTCTTCCTTTAGTTGTCGAAGTGTTTCTTCCAGAACTGGGAGTCGCTGTTTGTCTTTGGGGTCTGTTGAGGTTCTCTTAAGCTCGATCATCATCTTAAGATCGAGAACCTTAATTGTGTGGCCTCTAAATTTAACATCCACTGTGTGTTCAAGTAGGTCATCATAGGTTTTCCCTTCCTCAATCGCAGCAAGGGCGTCAAGGGAGCCCAACTGGGTCGAAAACAGAGCATGGCCTTCTCCTGAAAGATCCCGTTCCGTTGGTTCAATTATATTGTCATCTAGGCGACGATGAAATGCGCCAATTGACTTGAGAAATACAAGCAGTTTGACAATATTTTCGGAAGATCGGCTATGGACAATTTCAACGTCCATCGTAGTAACCGGCGCGCCCTGCACAACGGCCGCAAGACCACCGACCAGAATAAAGTTGACGTCGGCTTTTATTAGCCCCTCAAGTACTGCGCTTAGGTCCGGACCGTTCTTTTTTTTGTTGCTTATAGGCATCTCTTAACTCCCAGATAGTTCGTACCGCGTTATTATTTGCCTGTAAGCGTTCCTCTGGAGACATCTTGAGAAACATTGCCACCAACCCCTTGTCAACACCCAATGAGTCCTTGGATTCCGTTTCCTTTACCATTTAATCCTTCCTTAGCAATAAACCCAATTATGTCAGATGAACGTGGGCATAACCTGCTGAGATGAAGCTCAGCGAAATCTCAGTCAGAGATAATTCCGTTGTTGTGCCCTTCAATAGCCAAATATACTTTGCCCTAACATCGTTGGTGGTAAATGTATTTTCATTTTGCCGAACGGTTCGGGTGTTTTCCTTATTTTTTCTGCATTATGCGGATTTGGAAAAATAAAAGGTTCAAAAGTATCTTTTAGTAAATCTGTTCCAGGCTTAATGAAAAAAATCATGTCAATATTTGTATATCTTTCCTTGCTCCATATTCCATCATCCTGCAAAATTTCCTTAAATTGCATTTTGCTATCTTTATCTCTATAAGAAACTACCGCTTCCCTTCCATAAAGCGCTTCTTGAATAGTTTCTTTTGAAAGAAATATATTTGAATCGCATGTCATAAAAATGAAGCTGTAAATATCTTCACCTAATCGTGACTTGAATTTGCTGTTAGATTTTTTTATCTTCGAAAATATTTTGTCTTTGATATTCGCCGTGTCTATCTGCTGAGCCAAACCATCGGCAATGCCTAAAACATGTTCAATCCCCACCTTACCACCGGAATTACTCTCATAGATTGCTTTAATCCAAGCTGCCGTTTCTTCCTCTATAATGAGTTCTTTTTTGTTTCCTATAGTTAGAGAGGCACCCTCATCGGCGATCCAGTCAACGATTTTATTGACATCTTTGGGTTCAATATCTTCGGAAAGCCAGATCTCAAAAACATTATTGGTTTTGGATGCTATTCTCCGGTCAATCTGGCTGACTAATTTCTTTTTTACAGTTTCATTAACAAACTGAGTAATCACCTTTGCTTCTATTTGAAAGGGCTTGTCATCAATATTGAATACAAATTCAGGAGGTCTTTCAAAATCATCTGGTTCGTATACAATCCCTTTGATTTTATTTTGGGATAGAAACCATCTGCAAAGATAAATTTCGAAAAGAAAGGGTCTAATAGTATATTGATTTTTATTCGATAAAAAATTGTCTACTAATTTGGAAAAACCCTTTTTTTGCAGACCAATTAGCTGCGCATTTAATAATTCAAGGCGGTCTGAATCCAGTATGCCTGGGAAATTAGCTGCAACTTTCTTTATTCTTTCTTGAAAGGGCATTCTGATTCCTGCTTATTGTACAACATTTGAACTGAGCCGCAGCGAGACACACTGTGCCGCAAAAGACTCGTTCAACTATAAAATTGGTTTTAGGAAAATCCGCCTTTCTCTCGCTGTCTGCTCCAGTGATTATAACTTGCCTTATACTTCCGGCAGCCCTTCAGACTTATGTACCATTTCTGTTATTGATTCTACAATATCTTCAAAATAACTTTTTACAGAAACTCCTTCGTCTAAGAACATTTGGATTGTATCATCAGCAATATCTGAAAGTATTTTTGTTTTATCATATATGGCACCGGTTTTTTTATCAATTACAGTGCCACCTACTGACTCAGCACTCAAAGTTACACAGAGCCTTTGATGGCCTTCTCCAGCCCATAGAAATCTATTGTGAATCATAGTATTCCTAATATTAAGGGCTGGTTCAAATACAAAATAGAATAAGGATTTAATTTCTTTAGCATGTTTTGAATTAATGCAGTTAATTTTCCGTAAACGAGCCAAGAAAAAGGTAAAGCACTCTTTAAACCTAAAAAATTCATAAAAATATGTTCTTGCTAATAACTTGTATCTTAATACTGGATCACCAGATACTTGCTTTTGAAAAAATACAGGATCTTCCTGCAACATTTTCAAATCGCTCAGAACAAGATTCAAATTCGCTATTATTTCATTGCTATCCATTAAAAACGCCCAAATGTCGAAATAGATATTTAGGGGTCTTGGAAAATTGGGTGTTGGAAGGTTTCCTGTTTTGTAATCCCAATCAGGCTTTGAGGCCATTTCCTCAGTCATCAACTTAGCAATAGGAATAAGAGCTTTTCCTAATTTATCAGGTTGCTTAAGAAGTGGAATTGTATATGCATCAATTTCTTTATTCATTGAAGAATTCTAACAAGTGATTATACAGACTCGTATATCATCACGATTTTAAGGCTATCCTATTTTCATTCATATTGTGGTTTCTTACCGGAAAACAGTCATAATATATCATCAAATGGATACAATATTCAATAATTATATTTACTTGGAGTCAAGTTCGTTTTCAATTAGGCTTAACTTATTGGTAACTGCTCAGGTGGGTAGGTTGAACCAGGCTTCGCCTCCAGCTTCAGTCTACGCTTCCAGCTACGCCCTGACAAGACGACCCGGCAAAAGATTTAAGAAAGTTTCTACCGGGGATCTCACTTACTCTAAAAACTGAAGGCAGTAACGTTTAGCCATCCACTGCCTTCTGTTTATGATAATTTGTTATTTATGGTTGTTCCGGTTCTTCTCGATTGTTCTCCGTTATCCGAAAATCCATATCAAAGGAATCCATGATAGAAGGAATATGACTATACCGCTCTTGGTGTACTTCCTCATCGTTCCGTCTTCCTTAAACAAAGGCCCAAGGTATAAAAAAAATGGAGGCCAAGATTTTATTCTGTGCTTTGCCTTTGGATTAAGTAAAAATGCCAGGACAGAAGCGATGATAAAAGCCACTGTTAAAAATATTTTATCTTCGATAAATAATACGCCAAAATTCACTATTTATAGTAACTCCATCAAATTAAGAATAAATATGTTTCAATAAGCATATAGTTGTTAGTTACCCGGATTCTCTTTTTCCGCACTTCCGAGAAACATAACAGAAAACCAACCACAACCTGTTTGGGCTGCGTTTTGCAGTCAATCAACGTAATATTAATGCTTACTGCAATTATAATGCCGGATAGCTTAATATAGAAATTACATAATAATTTAAAATGTTAGAGGAATATGAAAAATCTGCAAAACTTGAAAGTGACGAAAATTGTAACTGGTTTTTACAATTTTCGTCACTTTTACAGCCCAAATATTCATATCCTCGGTAAACGATACAGACTGTTTTTGTAAATAATATTTGTTATTTTTCTGACTAATTATTACAAATTTGTATTTAATACTTTTGATTATTTCATATTTGTTATTTTTAATATTTTAGCTTTCCCCTCCTGTGATTTTTTTTAATCCATGTTTACAAGTGGTTAAGTCCCTTTCGCCCTTAATCTAACTGTTTGGCACACCCTTTGCTCTATGGTTAGCTGAGCATTCATGAAGGCTGATCAAAACAGATGTATTGAACTAGTTTTACAGATACCTACTAAAAAAGGAGCATGTTAATGAAAAAAATTGAGGCAATTATTAAACCGTTTAAACTCGATGATGTGAAGGACGCCTTGAGTCGTATAGGTGTAAAAGGAATGACTTTAAGTGAGGTCAAAGGATTCGGCCGTCAACGTGGTCACAAGGAAACATACCGCGGAGCGGAATACCAGGTGGATTTTGTACCTAAAGTAAAAATCGAACTTGTTATAGAGGCTTCCATGACCGATCAGGTGGTGTCCACCATTTCCGAAAAAGCCAATACAGGAAAAATAGGCGACGGCAAGATTTTCATATTACCGGTGGAGGAGGCTGTCCGACTCAGAACCGGAGAAACCGGCAAAGATGCCATTTAAATTTATAAAAGGAGGAAAGTTAAGATGAAAAAAAGGATAGCTCTGACAATATTACTCACCACTATAGGCATTTCCAGCGTCTGGGCCGGAGATGAGCCTCCAACGGTTTTATCAAACAAAAACGCCATTGACCTGGTACAATCCCATGCTGATTATGTATGGACACTGGTGGCGGCAGCCCTGGTATTTTTTATGCAAGCCGGATTTGCCCTGGTTGAATGTGGTTTTACACGGGCAAAAAACGCAATTAACATCATGATGAAAAACCTGATGGATTTTTCCATAGGTTCACTGGCATTCTGGGCCATAGGCTTTGGTATTATGTTTGGTGCGACAAAAACAGGATGGTTTGGAACTTCCGGTTTTTTCTTAAGCGGTTTTACCCCTGGTGGTGATCCCTGGGTGCTGGCCTTCTGGATGTTCCAAGTGGTTTTTTGTGCAACTGCCGCTACCATCGTATCCGGTGCCATGGCGGAAAGAACCAAATTTACCGGGTACCTTTTATACAGTGTGATCATAAGCGCTTTGATCTATCCGGTTTTTGGAAGCTGGGCATGGGGAGGCCTTCTCAATGGAGAAGGCTGGCTGGAAAAGCTGGGTTTTATTGATTTTGCCGGATCTACCGTGGTTCATTCAGTGGGTGGATGGGCAGGTCTGGCAGGTGCCATAGTACTTGGTCCACGCCTTGGCAAGTATATAAAAGGCGATGGAATAAAACCGATTCTGGGTCACAGTATGCCTTTGGCGGCCCTCGGTGTATTTATCCTGTGGCTGGGATGGTTCGGGTTCAACCCGGGATCAACCACAGCGGCTAATAAGGATATCGCTTTAATATTTGTAAACACCAACCTTGCTGCGGCAGCCGGCGCCGTTCTGGCAATGTTTACCTCCTGGATCAAGTTCGGCAAACCGGAAATAGGCATGAGCCTTAACGGAGGCCTGGCCGGCCTGGTGGCCATTACCGCACCCTGTGCAACGGTATCTCCTTTAAGCGCTGTTATAATTGGAGCTATTGCCGGAATCATCGTGGTGCTTTCCGTTATCTTTCTTGACCGCATTAAGGTGGATGATCCGGTAGGTGCCATATCGGTGCACGGTGTCAACGGTGCCTGGGGCACCCTGGCAGCAGGCATTTTCAACATGGGCGGGACCTCTGCTAAAATCATAGGCGTACAGCTTCTCGGTATAGGGTCATGCTTTCTCTGGACGTTTGGAACCGCCTTTATCATGTTCAAACTGATTGACAAGACCATCGGTCTGAGGGTATCGCCCCAAGAAGAAGCGGAAGGTCTCGATTTCACCGAACATGGTGGAAACTCCTACCCTGACTTTGAAGTTTCATCATACGCACAGCAGTAATATATGACGCTGCTTTTTCCGTGCCTGCCGGCAGCAAAGTTGTTGGGCAGGCACGGCTTTCTCTTGCAGTTTTCACTCTACCAGCTTATATAATTGTATCTTATTGACCAATTATTTTACAATTTTGTAGGCCTTTTGATTTTAATAGATATCTTATTTTCAGAAATATATTCCATAACCTTTTAATTTCACATTAATAAAATCGGTTTGAAGAAATAAAATATCCGGATGCAGACCGCGAGATCTGCACTGATCAAACTTTTCTTTTGCCGAATATTCATCATGACCACTTATAAGACCATCAGCGATTTTTTAAAAGCACAGGAGCCGGAGATGTTCAGGCTCCTTCGAGAAATGGTGCTGATCCAAAGCGGCAGCTTTAATAAGAAAGGGATTGACCGTGTCGTCCGGCTGATACAATCTGCATTTAAACATAATAAGGTTTTATGTAACGTTGTTGAGCAGAAAATCTTCGGAAACCATCTGATTTTCCGGTCTTTTCGCCAAACCCCTCCCGGCACGCAGGTGCTTCTGGTGGGCCATATGGATACTGTCTTTCCGGAAGACACCCCTTTCAATTGGTACCAGGAGGATAGCAAAAACAGTTACGGCCCGGGGGTGAGTGATATGAAAGGAGGACTGGTCGCCGGAATTTTTGCCATTAAAGCCCTTGAGTCTGCCGGTCTTTTGGAAAAAATACCCATCACTTTCTTGTTTAACTCAGATGAAGAAATCGGTTCAAAAAGTTCCGCAAAACTCATTGAAAACGAGGCTAAAAACAGTGCGTTTGCCTTTGTTTTAGAAGCCGGAGGCCTTGCCGGAGAAATAGCCACCGGGCGAAAAGGAATCATTTCCGCAAAACTGGATGTCAAAGGCAAAGCCGGCCATGCGGCTTATGCCGACAAAGCCAAAGCCAGCGCCATAGTCGAACTTGCTCATAAAATCATCGCCTTTGAGTCGTTGAACGATCATCAAAGAGGGATTACGGTAAATGTGGGCAAAGTCATGACCTCCGGCCCAGCCGGAGGCTTGCATAAAGCCCTATAAGGGCATCGATACTGATAACCCCTTAAGGGGTATTATTGTGTTAAAATTACTGTTCTGCGACCAAATCCATT
>JAXHVO010000073.1 GCA_034189135.1 Thermodesulfobacteriota bacterium
TGGATTTTGGTCACAGAATCAGCGCTGTTACCTTTAATCCAAAAGGAGCATTTTTTAAATACTCAGCATAGCTTTTGCCATTCTCCCCAGCTTAGCTGGGGGTTTAGCTCTGTAATTAATTTCCTTTGAATTTAGCGATGAAATTTCGCCTCCAATCTTACACGATAAATCTATTTGATATTCATATTTACAATCACTTGTTTGGCTAAATTTCAATGGATGTTCAATCGGTATAACTATACTCCATTTCAATGGTTTTTTTTTCTTTTTATGGTTTTTTATCATATCCTCCAAATCTGAAGCTTTTTCGATCAATATCCCTTTTGAACCATCATCCAAATAATCTCTAACATAATTGGCAAGATACTTTATGTATTTAGGATATGCTTTGAAAGTCATACTACATTGCCTTCTTGCCTTTCCGAATTTCAGATAGCATTTGCTGTCCTAAAGGATCGAAAAGTTCATCATTGACTTCATTTGATGTTCTTATTGCTTTGAATGAAACTCTCGCGGAATCCATGATTTTTGGACGGGAATCAATCTTATATATCAAAGAGTATTTTATCTTCACTGGCTTTCCTAATATGTAACAAACCCATTCAGCAGGTGTCTCTCCGCTATAAACACACTTTGATTTTTCAACATCCTTATTCTTAGCTCTTTTTAAGGCAGTAGGAAAACCCATGTAAATTGGAAGATCTTTTTCTTTTTTGTTCATTTTGGAAATTGCAATTTTCCGTAGTGAGGATTTCCACCAACACTTATCGATTTTACCAAAAATGCCAGAATACTTTGCTTTTTCAAAAAGGTTTTGAACTTGGTCTGTCAAAAATTCATGTTCACTTATTCCAACAAATGTTGCTGCATGAAGAGAGTCATATAAAATTCCTGGATAATTTAATATAACTTCACGTATCCATTGTGTGACCTCGGATACTGACCAATTACCTTTTGCATCTAGTGGAGGGTTGGATTCTTTGAGAAGATCATAATCAGTTTTTGGCGCATCAATTATTTTCAATAAATTAGAAAATTTAGAAGATCGTGCGTTTCTGAGCCTCTTAAATCCTAAAGAGATTTCATTTAAAAACACTAATTTCTCACTATTTTCTTTAAATAATTCGGTTTTATATAAAAAGCCATCCAAACTTGATAGAATGCGAGGAGGGAATTTGTCGACTTTAAAAACACTTTTTCTTGTGAAAAGAATCAATGGAATATCGGGGTAATTTTCTTTCAACACTGCAGATAAGCCAGCTCCAGAGGTTCCCAGTAGAAGATCGTTTTTTGGTTTGCTCAGGTCAAAATCGATCAGAATTAGGTCAAATTTCTTCTTTTTGATTTCTTTCAGAAGGTCATTAAGATTTGGTTTCTGGGGATTAATAGAAACGACTTTAAAGTTATTTTTTGATCTTTCATCCTCTTCAAATTTTTTTTGGTATTTTCTTAATTCTTTATCATCATCATCAATGTAAATTGTTCTTACTTGCATTTCAGTCCTCCACATTAAACGTCAAATCCAAGCAGGTCTTCCAACCCTTTGGCGGGTCAATAAATTGTACATCACCATTATAGGATCTGATTATATCTTTCACAATATTTAGCCCTAACCCCGTTCCTGCACCAAATTTAAGATCGGGCTCACTATAAGTTTCAAAAGGCTCAAATACAGCTTCCCAGATGCTTTTATCCAGGCCTTTGCCTGAATCGAGAAACCAGATATGGTTAGTTTCATCATCTCTAAAACCCGAAACCTCAATACGCCTATCATGCTCTCCTTTAACAGCTTTGATGGAGTTGGACAATATATTGTGTAGAATAGAAACTAATTCGGAGCGATACATCTTAGGTGTTCTTAAATCATCTGGAACCTTATTAGAGTAATCTATTCCATACTCTTTCAAATACCACATGAACGGTTTAACAACACTCTCAACTATTGGTAACAAAACCCATTCTCGTTTTTCCAATCGGCTTTCAGAGCCAACAGTGATTCCAAGAAAATTCCCAAGCTCCTTAACCATTTCAGTACGATTTGAGAAGGACTCTATAATATCCTCATAATCATTTTGGTTTTTCACTGGTATTTTTTTAATTACAGATGAAAAATTCATAATCATTTCGTCCATATCATCTATTATGGCTTGTAGCTCATGTGAAAAAATTAGAATCAAGGTGCCTGTTGAGGCAAGGACTCTCAACTGAACAAATGCCCTATCATATGTTTCTTTTCTTTTCAGAATTTCTTGTTCTGCAGCCTTTCTCCGCTTCTCTTCAGTTTTTTGTTTTTCTTTTTCGGTTTGCTTATATTCCTGATACTCTCTCTTTCTTTTTTCATTAGCTTTCTTTCTGGCTTCTTCTTCTCGTCTCTTTTTATCTTCTCTCTTTCTAGCGAGCTTTTCTGCTTTTAGACGTTCTTCCTCTTCTTTTTTAGCCTTCTGCAAAATAAGAAATGAATCTTTCTTTCTACTTTTTCTTGCTTGCTCTTCAGCCTTTCTCCTTTCCTCCTCGGCCTTGCGTCTTTCTGCTTCAATTTTCCTTAATTCTTTTTCTGCTTTTCTTCTTTCCTCTTCAGCTATTTTCGATCTTTCTTCGGCCTTTCTTCTTTCCTTTTCAGCCTTCTGTCTTTCCGCCTCAATTTTCTTTAATTCTTCTTCAGCCCTCCTTCTGGAGTCTTCCTCGGCTTTTTTTCTTGCTTCCTCAATGGCTTTAGATTTTTCCTTTTTTTTCTTAGTCTCCTGGTATATTTCGTTTGCATACAAAACTGTAGCAAAATCAATCCCCAAACGAACAAAGTGATTTAATTCTTCAGAAGCTTCATTTTCCAAAAGTTTTTCGCGGTTTACCGTAACTTCCAAAAGTGGATTTTCTTTTCTTTTAAATATTACGTGTCCAAATAGAGCATTATTTCTGAAAAGTCTCAGGCCCGGGCGAACATCTTCTCCATACTTGGTAACTTCTTCACCGAGAGCTACAAGGGATCTCGCTCTATCATAATCAAGTCTCAACCAGTCATCACCCTTACTTCCATATCCAAATATGCGGAAATTATCGGCATAAACTTTTATTCCACCTCTTTCGGAGCCTGTTTTTCTAGCTTGTCCAATTTTCCAATTTGATCCTCTAAATAGATCCGGTCTATAGCTAAAAATAAATATTTCAAACTCCGCATTCTTCAAATATTTGAAATTTTCACTTTTGGTTAATGTTTTAACTATGTTATTCAAAATTTTATTTGTTACTTTGATTTCATATTTAGCAAAACCGTTTTCATTAACAGACCCTGAAAGTTTGGCCCAAGCATTACTGAGAAAGTCCTCATCAAGCACTCTTTCTTGTATTGGATATTCAGGACATTCAATCTTAACTATAAAGCCAGGATCATATTCATCAGGTTGTTCATTTAGTTCTAATTCTGGCTTGAATGTCAAAGGAGATATAAGGTCTTGTAATTCATTTTTAAGCAAATTAATATCAGTACTCCTCCAATATTCGACAGTATCCTCTAATATTAAAGTCGTGCCTGTAACGGTCTCATTAGAAACAGAAGCTACAGAATAAGAAATTGGTACTTGATCAATATCAGAACCTGGGACAAACGCAGGCCAATCAAAAATTGCACTTAATTCTTCTTTAGTTCCTTTATCTGTTTTTGAAACTGATTTTAATATAAGCTTATTAGATAGCCTTCTACATGCAAATCTTCCAATACCCTTTTCACCTGCTTTTGTTCTTCCGAACTTCTCAGAAATAGGATTGGCTTCTTTGTCAATAGTTGCAATTCGCATCCATGTTTTTTCAAAAATTGGCAGTGACATCCCTGTACCGTTATCTTTCACAATAATGGTGCCGCCTGGCTTTTTTATTTTGTTCAATTGAATATGAACGCTTGTAGCATCTGCATCATATGAATTCTTCACAAGTTCGGCTAGCGCAACTGCCCTATTTGTAACCAATTTTTCCCCTAGTTGGAAAAGGAGGCGTGAATCCACATTAAAAAAGGTATCAACTTTACTGGCCATTTTATTACCTTTTAATTAAAAATATAATATTATTTGGTTATACAGGAAGCCCAAGGGTGGAAACTTGGGGTTGCCCTTCTAATTTAAGGTTTCCAAAATTACTCAAATATATGATGGTTGTACAACATAAATCAAGAATAGATGCACTGCGCACTTGTCATATTATGTTATTTAATAAAACCTTAAAACTAAAGGGATGTCCTGAAACCCTACTTTTTTAATTCTATGCTGTTTTTCTGATCTCTTTTATTTTACGCCACCGCCTGTTCAACTAGGGCATCGGCCAATTGAGCTTGGGTAGTTTGGACGTCGTTCAACCGAGCTTTTAGATTGTCGCAGAGAGTTATGAGCTCATTGACTTTGGCGACGATGCGATGTTGTTCTTTAAGAGGCGGAACAGGTATAACTACATTTTTAAGCTCAGATGTTTTAATTACTAGTTGGCCAGTTGAACCATCCGTTATTGAGTCTGATGTATTTTTACCTAATAAAGATGTAAAATATTGTTTAATAATGACAGGTAATATTAGAGTAGGATTTAATAACCTTATTAATCCTGTTGCCCTTGTAAATATATGCTCAACATTTCTTTGTTCCATAAATATATTGCATTTTGCGGTTGATCCTTTTCCTACCAAACCAAAAATAATATCATTATTTAATAACTTATATCTTTTAAATTCCTTAAAAGTGTCATACGAAATAGGTGTAATTTTATCATAATGTATAATATCATCATAAAAGTCTTTTGTTTTCAAAACACCATATTTTGGATTTGTTTTATTGTAGTATTTTGGGTTGGGGCCCTGAGTCACAAGAGAACATACATCTATAAGCCTACTCCACATCCAGCCTTCTGGTAATTTAAAAGTCTCCCCATTTTTCTTAATTTCGGGCAATGTCTTTATCTTTTTTATTTTCCCTTCTTTGATTAATCGAGCTTTTTCCTTGGCAATCTTTTTCAGAAGAACGCTTGCAGGCTCGTCCTGGGGATCTTGGAGGACGAGTTTTCCCATGACGGCGAGTTGGAGAATGGTTTGTTTGAATTGGTCAATGCTCTGTTCGGTGGTGAACAGGGTGTCGAAGTGGTTGGCGATTCTTTGCCAGGCTTCGGCAAGTTCTCTTTGATCGGCTGCATTGGTGAGGGTGGCGAGCAGAGTTTCCACCAAAACAAGGTGGGTGTCGCTACTGTCGGTTTGATGCTGTTCCAGCTGGTCGCAGAGGACCATCAGTTCATCTAATTTGGCGACGATGCGGTGTTGTTCAGCGATGGGAGGAAGAGGAATAATGATCGAAGATAGTGTCTTACCTGACATATTAGATATCGCTACACCTTTACGGTACTTATTTATCTCCCCAGTGTAATTCAGTTTTTCAAAAAACCTATAAGCATAATATGGATTTATTTTACAAAAAAATCTGACCCTATGAATATGGTTTTGAAGGCAAATACTTTCCTCAAACTCCCATACTGAAGCACGTCCTGCCTCACCACCTTCGCAAATTAATAAGTCGTTTTTTTTAGCTGTACACTTTTCCAATTCAGAGTCTTTTATAGGCATTTTCCGTAGGTTATCTAGGATAAAATATCCCCAATACAAATTCGATGTAGTAATATACTCTCGACTTTTTCCTTCATTGCGGCCTTTATCAAGAGTTTTCCCAGAATTGTGTTGTGCAATTTCACCCAACCAAGCCCACTCCCACCCCTGAGGCAAATCAAAAGGCTTTTCGTCTCCACTAATTATTGGAAAAGGTTTCTGTTTTTTGATTTTACCTTTTTTGATTAACCGTTTTTTTTCTTTGGTGATTTTATCCAGCAGAACGCTGGTAGGCTCGTCGTCGGGAATTTGGGGTACTAGTTTACCACGCACAGCCAACTCTAAAATTAACTCTCGTAGCTTCTGGATGCCATAAAGACTTTGCCCATTTGAATTCTTCCCACGTCCTCTACTGCCGTTGTTCTTTTGTGTTTGTGCGGCTGTCCAGATATTAATATGTTCGGTTATCAAATTTAACATTCCTAAACGACACCCCCACTATTAAGAGCTTTGGCGAGAATGGTTTTAAGCTGATTATGTATATTTGAGATTTCTTGTTGTTGCATACCATATTTTTGAAGTAACTCATCGGGGTCGTGGTTGAACTGTTCTCCGACATGGGGATTTTTGACATCAAGATTATAATTGTTTGCCTTTATATCTTTGGCTGTTACTTTCCATGCAAATTTATTCTCTTTTCGTTTATTCCACCACTTCTTTTCAGGCTCAAACTCCTCAATCCGCATGGGCTTGGTTTTGTTGTAGGATTTTACCCCCGGAGGATATGGGTGTTCGTAATACCAGATATTTTTGGTTGGCTCACCTTTGGTAAAAAACAGGAGATTGGTTTTGATGCTGGTGTATGGATTAAACACACCGTTTGGCAGTCTGACAATGGTGTGAAGGTTACATTCATTTAATAGCTTTTCCTTGATTCTTGTTTTAATACCTTCACCAAACAGTGTTCCGTCCGGCAGAACAATAGCGGCACGGCCACTGTCTTTTAAACGATGCATGATCAAAACCAGAAAAAGATCCGCTGTTTCACGTGTACGAAATGATTTTGGAAAATTGGTTTCAATGCCGTCTTCCTCCATGCCTCCAAATGGGGGATTGGTGACAACCACGTCCACCCTGTCCTTTGGCCCATAATTGCGAAGCGGCGTGGCAAGTGTGTTGTCATGGCTGATCTGAACCGGCACATCAATTTCATGCAGCAGCATATTGGTTACACACAAAAGGTGAGGCAGTGCTTTCTTTTCTACGCCGAAGATGGATTTTTGGAGAATCTCTTCGTCTTTTACATTTTTTACATATTTTTTTCTGATATTCTCTATGGCACAAACAAGAAAACCGCCTGTGCCGCATGCAGGGTCCAGGAACTTTTCCCCTAGTTTTGGATCAACCATATCTACCATGAACTGGGTCACCGCACGGGGCGTATAATATTCTCCGGCATTGCCTGCGCTCTGAAGGTCTTTTAGAATTTTTTCATAAATATCATTAAACAGATGCCTGTCTTCTGAACTGTTAAAATCGATCTCGTTTATTTTATTGATCACCTGGCGCATTAAATGACCAGACTTCATATAGTTGTATGCATCTTCAAAAAGGCTGCGGATAAGAAGCCCCCTCTGGTCAGATACAGATTTTACTTTTAGATTTTTTAAATCCCTAAAAAGACCATTGTTTACAAAATCAAGAAGCTCTTCACCGGTCCTTCCTTCAGGATCTTTGGCCCAGTTTCGCCATCTCAACCTTTCCGGTATCGGACTTTTGTATTTGTCCTCCTTAAGCTCGATTTCTAATTCCCGATCATCAAATATCTTTAAGAATATCATCCATACAATCTGACTGATCCGCTGGGCATCACCATCCACGCCCACATCTTTACGCATGATATTCTGGATTCCCTTAATTGTTGTACTGATTGTCATATTATAACCTGTTTATTATATTCCATCAGGCAACCTCATAAAGTTGTTCTTCCAACTCTTGAACGGCCTGCTGGTAATTTTCTTTTCCGCCAAAAATATTAATAATTTCAACAAGGGTTCCGTGTTGATTGATAGGCTGCAGTCGTAATACATTCATATCTTCTATATTTTCAATACCTTCATCCGCATATTTATCAAGCAGGGCATTAAGTATTTCCCGTGCTTTATCTCCGTATTTTGTGAAATAGTTACGCTTTTTTACATTTTCTGCCCGCTCTTTTCTAGTAAGGGGTGGCTGATCATAAACCACATGACAAATAAGATCAAATGGGCCAAAATCCTTGCCCACTTCTTCTGCCAGGGGTTCAAAAAGAACACCTGCTTCTTCGAGCTCTTTTATAATGGCTTGTTTTTGATCTGCCATTTTCCACCCGTTCAGAAAATTATCCAAAGATGAATAATTCTTTTTTACCGTTTTTTTTGTATAGTCTCTGATCGATTCTGTAATCAGTTTGCCGTCTTTTCCATAGTACTGAACTCGCTCGGCTATGACAGTTACTTCAACGTCATTCACATAGTACTTCACACGTCTCCCACCAGGGGGCAGAGGTTCAGGGTCGCTAACACCATCGGCAATAGTTTCTCCAACATCATCATCGCCTTCGCCATCCGGCGGAACCGGCGGATCTTCAGGTCCGGGTTCATACACCTGCACTGGATAACCGTCAAAATCCGGATCAGAAAAATTTTCAGTGGCTTTTTTAAAATCCATGATCGTGAAATAATACTTGTCATAGTCTTCGTTGATACGAGTTCCCCGGCCAATAATCTGCTTAAATTCGGTCATTGAATTAATAACACGATCAAGGACAATCACCTTGCAGGTCTGCACATCTACACCGGTTGACAGGAGTTTTGATGTGGTTGCAATCACCGGATACCTGCTTTCAGGATCAATAAAATTATCGAGTTCCATTTTACCTTCGTCACTATCACCGGTAATCCGCATGATATAACGGTGATTTGTTGATACTTCTTCCGGACTTTCATTGCAGAGTAGATGACGCATACGCTCAGCATGATCAATATCTTCACAAAATATAATGGTTTTATCAAAACGGTTTGTTGCTGTTAAAAACTCGGTCACTTTCTTTGCAACAATTTCCGTTCTCTTTTCAAGGACCATAGATCTGTCAAAATCTTTTACATTATAAATTCGGTCTTCTATCTCTTTTCCGTATTTATCCTTTTTCCCTTTTTCAGGTCGCCAGCCCATAAGGTCTTTGTCAAGGTCAATACGGACAACTTTATAAGGCGCAAGAAAACCGTCTTCTATGCCCTGCTTTAGAGAATAAGAATAAATAGGATCACCAAAATAATGAATATTGGAAACATACTTTGTTTCTTTGGGTGTGGCGGTAAGACCAATTTGTGTGGCAGAAGAAAAATATTCCAGGATTTCGCGCCATGCAGAATCTTCTGCCGCACTTCCCCTGTGACACTCGTCTATTATAATCAAATCAAAAAAATCTTTGGAAAAATGTTTATAGATGTTCTGAAACTCTTCTGTACCGGAAACCGCTTGATAAAGAGCAAGATATACTTCATAGGACGGATCAACCTTGCGGTTTTTTATCTTTGTCATCGCAGAACCGAACGGTTTGAAATCATTTACTCGGGTTTGATCCACAAGGATATTTCTGTCCGCAAGAAACAAAATTCTTTTCTTTGTGCGGGATTTCCATAGCCGCCATATAATTTGGAAGGCGGTATAGGTTTTTCCGGTTCCGGTAGCCATCACCAGAAGAATACGATTTTGTCCTCTGGCAATTGCTTCGATAGTGCGGTTTATGGCAATAAGTTGATAATATCTCGGTGCCTTGCCGCTGGTATCAAAATAATAATCTTGGGCAACAATATCCTTTACCGAATCATCAATTTCTCTTTCTTTACAGTACCTCTGCCACAACAAATCCGGTGACGGAAAAGAATCAAGCGAGATATCCTTTTCTATGATACCTTTTTTTACAGTACGATCATGCTCAAGGAATGCATCTCCGTTTGAGCTGTAAACAAACGGAGCATCGAGAATCTCTCCATATGAAAGTGCCTGTTGCATGCCACTACCAACAGTGTGTTTGTTATCTTTTGCTTCAATCACAGCAATGGGAATATTCGACTTATAATAAAGGATATAGTCCGCTCTTTTGGATTTTCCGCGGGTAACCAGCTTGCCCCTGACTATAACTCTTCCGGCAGTAAAAGTGACTTCTTCCCTGATCTGCTCCATTTTATCCCAGCCAGCCTGTTCAAGGGCAGGAGTAATGAATTTTGTGCAGATATCGCGCTCGGAAAGGGATTTTTTGTTCATTTATCTTGCCTATGTTTGCCAAGGATTTCCGTTGGTCTGTTTCTATTGCTGTTTTATTTTTGATATTCTTTTGATCATCTGCTGTGCTCTATTATAAAAAAATCAGTTTATTATTGCCACTTACTGAATTCCGGAGGTAACAGTTCCAGTATCTGATCTCCTGTCATGCTGTAGAGATCATAGTTTAGATCAAGTTGTTGAATCACGTCGATATAGCGCAGCAGTGTACCCGGGGATCCTTTCCTCCCATGAGGTCCTTTTTTTGGTATGCCCCGCGTTTCATCGAAGTACATTTGGTGTGCTGCATCCAAGATCCCTCTATTTGTGATGATCGTTTGCCTCCCGGTAAGCTGATGATGAAATATGCTTTCCTTGTGAAGGGGTGTCCACAATAACAGCTTGGAAAGTTCCTCGCCTAACTCGTAGATAGTATATACCAGATACACTCCGGCAATTAGATGTCGATGACCGTTCGGGTAGCCGGGTTCCAGAATATGACGGTAATCCCGCCCAGGTTTTCGAACATCTCCTTTTTGCGAGGGGCAGACTTGGTCAAAGTAAAACAGGGACAGCCAGCTCCATAGGTGAACATCTGTCTCGAGACTTTCGATTTCAATTTCCGCAAGGACTTCATCCAGGTATTGTGCCAGCTCCATTCGAGTTTTAAAATTTCGATTTTCAATTTGCCCCCCACTATCAATGGGTTTGGATGTGGCCGGATCATTTAACAGTTCAAACGGGGGGCGGGAGGCGGCACCGCCTCTAAGATCGACAAGATAACCGCGGAGCTGCTCGATGCCCTGGTCTGTAAATTTTCGTATGGCAGTGGTCGCCATCATTTCATGTCCTGTAATGATTGGTTGAACTTTTCGAGCATATTGAAATTCGCGCAGAAGGATTCGACTGCCTTTTCAATCCAGGCCTGCTGATCCGGCTTTGAAACCTGGGGCGGCATGTTTACGTTCGGAAGAAAGCATGCCAGCTTCAGCCAGAGGCTGGGCCAGTCATCATCACAGTCCGGGTCTGTGTGTTGATCTTCGAGGACAATTCGCCTTAAGATCTGTCGAAACACCTCCGGGTATACCAGTGACAGGAATCGGCTGTCGGAGCTGGCCACCAGGCTGATCTCCTCTACGTGTTGATTGAGTTTCAGAACCGGCCAATCACCCTCGAGATCCAACTGCCATATTTTGCTTCCCATGTCATCGTACTCGACAAACAAGAGCGATTGACTGCCAGCCGGTATTTCATCTATATTTTCAGGACGGACTTTATCCACAGATGCCAGAATCCTCCCGGCCGAAGCTCTTTTATCGACCACCTTGACCCGAAAAAGCGGTACGGCTGCATCAGAAATATTTCTGAGATTACGGTTGGTTGGAATTTTCCGGGCACCCACCGTTCCGAAATCAAAACGCTGGTATCCGGATCGATGGTAGGCTTCCACATATACACGTGCGTTTGTCGGAAGCTCCAGATCATCAAGTTGGATGCCGGTGTTGAAATAACGTCGTCCGTTGCCATCGCGCATGATATCGACATGGATATTGGAGCGTTTGATCTTCTTTCTGCCGGTATAGTTGAATTTTCGGATCATAACAAATAGCAATAATACTATGGATTGGTTCTAATTCGCAGATCGCGATGCATATCAAATCCTGTAATCGAAAGTTTAAAGTTACCCTTGGTCACTTCGATCTGAAGTGTATTTTCCTTGCCAAACAGCAGCTTGGCACCCTGAACCTGAATTTTGATAGGCAACTGGCACACATCAAAGTCCAGTGGTGTATACTTTTTAAAAGGATTTCCGCTGCGTACTTCATAGGCGATCCATATAGTTATAAATCGTGGGACTTTTTTGGCTTTTGGCTTCTTCGCCAGCCGAAACCCTCCTTTGACAGGAGTCAGCTGCAAATAGCTGGAACCAACGACATCCACAAACGGCTTTGGGCTTTTTTTATCCTCTCCTTCTCCGGTGCTATCCGTCTCATTTTTTCCGGACAGACCGGTCTGACTCTTGGGCAGGGAAAATATATGTTTTAAAAGGTCCTCATCTCGGCCTTTTTTCGGTTGGGTTAAAATTTTTACAATTTCTCTTGGACTGGATTTCACAAAATCCAAAGTGGAAGGCCCCAGCCGGTATTTTCTTTTGAATTTTTTAGAGTTGCGTTCCCAGTCAGTGTGCGCGGGGTTTTCGGCATCACCCAGGAAAGTCGAAAGGTTCGGCTCATTGATCGAAACAATGGCGCGAATGCCTTTGTGTTTGAGTGATGTGACTTCCGGAATAGTAATTCCCTGACGAATGAAATAGTCTTGTGCTCTGTCCAGGTTTTCATCCCGTTCGAGAAAGACGTAAAATCCGGTATTTAAAAAATTCTTGCTGTTTTGAAGCTGGATGCTGATGGGTGCATAAAATGCCAGTCGCCTGCTTTCGGTAAATTTTTGCTGTAAGTCGTCAATCTGTTCCTGTTCAAATGTATCTCTGAGTTTTGGTGCCCTCCCGGGTGTGGGAGCGTTGAGCTTGATTACGGAATCCTCTGACTGGCGGATGGCCCAGCGAGCCAGGTCTATAAGACCCAGCATGCCCCGGCTTTTCGCAAACCGGGATTTTTTCAGCAAATGGTCCAGGGAGGTTGAATCCAGCCTGTATATTCTGCTTTCATGTTTGATTTCGACGATTAAATTTCCCGCCAGAATCGGAAAAAAATAGTGTTTAACCACCGAGTTTACAAACGTTTTTGCAAAATTATTGGGTTCAATCTCCTTATCCAAATACGCGACGAGCACGGACAGTCCGGGCTTACCAAAGCGGTCGACAAAAAAATGTTCTGCAAATTGTTTGATAAACTTTGGATCCTCGACGGGCAGGGCGAGCTCGCCGTCAAAATTGCCGAAATATCCGTAAGGGGTAAACCGCATGCCGTTGGTCTTATGTATTTTTAAAACCGATTGCCCCATCAGCAGCATGCGGCCGTCGTCATTT
Organism: Thermodesulfobacteriota bacterium; assembly: GCA_034189135.1. Taxonomy (NCBI): domain Bacteria; kingdom Pseudomonadati; phylum Thermodesulfobacteriota; species Thermodesulfobacteriota bacterium. The sequence goes on from JAXHVO010000073.1 coordinate 12,858, forward strand.
CGCACGGTAAGACCGAAAAAGGAATTGATGCGCGATGCGGCCTGGAATACGGTTTTGCCCAGGCCCCAGCGACCAAGATCGGTGGCTTCCTTGCGCGTGCGTCCGATATTTCGCCAGAAATAATAAAAATCGTTTTTCTTGAAATCATCATCCAGGTCATCATATTGCGACGCATCGCCCTGCAGGCCGCGGGTGCCGTAATCTTCAATTAAAAGGTAATTTAAATTCTCAGCTAAAGCCGGTGTGTCCTGTAACCCCGAATGCTTTGCTTCCAAATGAGGCGATAATCCGTCAATATATCTTTTTTTAACTGCTTTTTCATCGTAGCCCGTGTTTGGTCTGGAATAAAAGGAGAAACGAACTGTCACAGGGCCGCCACCTGCAGCCGCATCCAAAGAATTCTGAACCGCCTCACGCACCAGAGCATCAGTAATACCGTCGATGGCCTCAGTTGTGAAAAATTCACCTTCTATAGGGTCAACATTGATTTCACCGGGCTGCATCTCCCGGAAACGCCATTGGGGACTTTTATCCATTTAAACTCAATAAATACATACGCTTTATATTTTAGTTTTAAAGGACATCTTATATTGTAGATGTCAGGTTGCGGGACGGTTTGCGGCACGTTCCATTGTTGCCTCTAAAAATCGTGTTTAAAACTGCCGGATACGGTGTTGACGTGAAAACCGGTTTTTTTCTCTATAGTCCTTAGACTATTTATTTCTTTTTTCCATATTTACTAAGCTTTTCTTTAGCGGTGAAGCCGATCTCCCCGGTTAAATGGTCGCTGTAGCGAATTGAACGGGGTAAATTTTTTTCGGTGCGCAGGATATCATATTTGATAAAAATTGTCCAGAATTCTAAATATTTGACGGATTTACTGGATGGACCCAGTTTATTTGATGCATGGAATGCACCTGGCTTGGCGATTATGATTAATTTCTCAAAGAAGTAGGGTTAACTCAGAGAAGGACAGTTCATGGAAAGAATAAGGCATGAAATTTATACTTGGACCAAACCTGGCTATATTAATGCTTCAATCCCTTTTCGTTCCACTATGTCTAACAATTTTTTTGATGCACCGGTTGGTCGCTTATTGCCTTGCTCCCATTTTTGTACGGTAGAGGTGCTAATATTAAAGATAGATGCAAGTGCTGCCTGACTCAGTTTTAATTTTTTCCGAATGGAGACAATTTTTTGTGGTGTATATTCTTTCACTTCGGGTAAGCATAAACTTTGTATGTTTTTCATTGTAATTTCATCAATCACACCGCTGTTCTTTAAGTCCTTAACCGTGCTTGTTATTGATTCTGCAATGGTATTTCTCATGATTTCACCTCTATAAAACTCCCCTTTTTTATTGCTATATTCAATTTCTCATTTGTTAGAGACAACAACACCTTTGCCAATTCTTTGAAGGCATGAAGTTCTTTGGAAGATAAATTTGCTTTTTCGTTTTTTGCAAAGCCATAAATAAAAAATGCTTTGTCAGTATGTTTATAACAAATAATTGTTCTTCCACTTCCACTTTTTCCTTTGCCCTGGAAACGAATACGCTTTTTAATGATATGACCACCTAAATTTGCCTCATAGTTACCATCTTTGACTTCATTCAATGCGTTTGAAAGTTCATTATCAGGTATATTTTGCTTTTTTGCCCATTTTGCAAAATGCCTGGTCATTAATTTTTTCATAATTTAATATAACACCGAGTGATATAGTTTTCAACAAAAAAATAGCTCTTTTTACTCCTCGCTTCTGGGTTGCGGGACGCCCGTAATTGAATTATGAATGATGAGTTATAAGTTTTGAGTTAAAGAAATAGCAACGCTATCGCGATTGAGTTATAAATTTTGAGTTGAAACAAATCAGTTTTTGCCGTGTAAGCTATCATATTTGATAAAAATTGTCCGGAATTCTATATAGTTAAAAGATTTGCTGGATGCACCCAATTTATTTGATGTATGGAATGCACCTCACTTGGCTAATTGGATCTTCAGCTCCTGCCTAAAAGAAATGGTATATTATTAAGGTGTTTGGGAATACGATTTTCTAAGAGGAATTCCTTGGTAGAGGTATCTTTGCTTTAGGTCGAAAGGAGGGAAGGGCAGGGCATTAAATCTGCGGTTGGCCACTGGTTTTCGGTACTACTGATTTTCTATGACACGGGCCACCGGGTTGCCGCAGTGCGTGCAAATTCCTTTGAGAATCAGCATCCCATTTTCAACCTTTCCGCTGACGCTTCCGATGCCGGTTACCTCTGAGCAGGTTCTGCACCAAACGTTGTTCAGTAATTTCATTTGAATATCACCGGGTATGTTATCCCAAATTTTACTAGCCTGAGGGGTTAAGGAGAATTCATCCAGGGCCTTTTTCTGTATGGATTTGCCATAGGCTTTTTGCTTTTCTTTAACCGTGAAGCCGATTTTTTTTCTGGGCTTCGCATCCGCTTCTAATAGTTGTTTTATCGCTTCAAAGACGGCCTGAAATTGCTGGTCGTATTTTTTCTCCATTTTCTCTATTTTTTTCTTCAAATCCTTGTGTGTGGAAAGCATCTGCCGCAGTTGTGTAAACGCTCTCATAATTTGGATATTGACTCTAATAGCACGCTTGCTTTTCAATACACTGGAAAGCATGGCCACACCCTGTTCGGTAAAAGCCATTGGCATATACCTAACCCCACCCCAACTTGAGGTGCCAGATTGGCATCTCAAGTCGCTCCATTCATCTTTTGCCAGGTCAAACATAAAATCTTTAGGAAATCGTTCAATATTTCTTCTAACTGATCTTTTTAACTGAGAAGTTTCAACTTCGTAAAGCCCTGCCAAGTCTCTGTCCAGCATTACTTTTTGACCCCGAATCAAGTAAATCTTACTGGCAATTCTTTCTATCAGTACAGTGGTTGTCATTAAAAGATATCCTTTTGTCAGATTATATTTTTATCGCATTTCGTTCGATTGGAGATCGCAAATTGCGACCTCCAATCGCGTTTATAAACTGCTGGGTTGCGGGACATTCTATAATTCTTATGTCAAGCAAAAAGCAGAAACTTATAACCTCTTAATATCATATTAAATATAAATTCAAGGTTGCGGGTTGCGGGTTGCGGGACGGGTTGCGGGACGTTCCTTGGTATATTGATATGCTCCTGATAACGCGTATGCCGGGACATCCTTAAGCGTCCTAAATTCAAACCCATTTATGATTGCCTCTGAAAAAGTGCTTAAAACTGCCGGATACTGTATTGACGTGAAAACCGGTTTTTTTCTCTACAGTGCTTAGACTATTTATTTCTTTTTTCCATATTTACTAAGCTTTTCTTTAGCGGTGAAGCCGATCTCCCCGGTTAAATGGTCGCTGTAGCGAATTGAACGGGGTAAATTTTTTTTCGGTGCGAAGGATATCATATTTGAAAAAAATTGTCCAGAATTCTAAATATTTGACAGATTTACTGGATGGACCCAATTTATTTGATGTATGGAATGAACTTTGCCTATCTGAGCTGTTGAATTTTTTGCAGCAATTGCTGGATAAAGGATTCTGAAAAGGAGGTCACATCTTGCTTAGTGATTGGTTGTTGATCCGGCTCTACTTCATTCCAATTTTCATTTCAAGCTACTAATCCCTATTTCTTTTTGATTAAAATAAGTTGACAATATGTCACATCTGACATATTATTTGTCCCATGAGCTCAAATGACAAACCGCTGGTATGGATGCATGGTGAGATCGCAACTCCGCCTTTTTCTTCAAACGCTCGAATAGGTTGCGGGACGTACCTTGACATATTGATATGTCGATTTGCTCCTGTTAGAACTTGTTTCGGGGCATCCCTTAGGTTTATAGTTTTTCAAATAAATCAAAAAAGACAATATAGTCGTATTTTAAATATTAAAAATTACTTGAATATTCCTTGCTGACATTAACTACAATAAACTTTTTCTCTATGCCATTCAAGATTATCCTGATCATCTTGCGGGACGCCCATCAAATTATAAGTTTCTTTTCAGGTTGCGGCACGTTCCATTGTTGCCTCTAAAAATCGTGTTAAAAACTGCCGGATACTGTGTTGATGTGGAAACCGGTCCGTTTTTTCGTTGCGTAGGATATCATATTTGTTAAAAATTGTCCAGAATTCTAAATATTTGACAGATTTACTGGATGGACCCAATTTATTTGATGCATGGAATGCAACCTTCCTGGCTGAACAGTAGCAACTTTTTCGCAGTTGCTTGTTGCGGGAGTTTTAAGAGAGAGGATTTTGTGCTTTAGGTCGAAAGGAGGGAAGGGCAGGAGTTTAAAAAGACCGGCTAAGCTAAGCCTTGGCTTTTATAATTGATTTGTCGGCAGTTATTCAAAAAGAATCAAGCCCATCGCTTCAATCGTTTTTCACATTCAGCTTTCGGCATCCGGTCATTGATGGACATAAGCTTAACCAATTTACGATGGGCGGTTTTTTGGGTAATGATCGACGATGCAATCAACTGATCCATTACCCACAGAGATCCGTGAACTTCTATGTCGAGGCTTTTCGCCGTTTTGGTGAGCAATTTTTCACAAGTCAAGATTGTTGCTTGAATTTTTTTTGCAAGATAGAGACAGCTGCAATCCGGCTCGGAAAGCCGTGATGAATGGTCCTGCATTAAGTTTAAAATTTCACTTTGATCATCCTCGCTCAAATTATGCAACAATAGGTTTTTCTGCTTAATACTTTCTCTTGCCGGCTTTTCATAAACATCGCCTTCAAGTTCAGCCAACACTGATGGTGTAACATGCGGCTGAAAACCGAGCTGAAAGAACTCATCGAGCAGGTCGACATCGATCAGGTCAATCAAGAAACAGGCATCGTTTACTACGATAATCATGCGGCGATTTGGAATCCTTTTCTAAATTCAGCCAAACCTACATTCATCAACTCAGCACCTTTTGACATGGTAATGATTTCTTCGGCGACCGCCCATGAGACAAGTTGCTGAAAACGATTGGGATACTCTCGTCCAATGTACTCACCCGGTTCTTTGATCTTGCCGGATTTCCATCCCTTTTTACTGGCAGTAATGAAAAAAGCCTTATAGCGATTTTTGTTGATGATTCCAAGATTCCTGGCTCTCACAACCAGAGCCAAAATAGAAATCCCATAAATACCTTTTAGCTTTTTCAGCTCAAGAAAGGAAATTTTGCGGCGATGCGAACCAAGTTCTTCTATCATTTTCTCTTTGGGTATTAAAAAAGCACCGGCAAAGCTATGACAGAGCTTTTCCAGGTCATTATCTCTGCACTCGCCAAAACTGAGCATTAAATGCGCAAGCTCATGAACGATGGTCAGCCTTTTTCGTACAAGGTCATGGTTTTTATTAACGGTAATCACAGGTATTTCGCCTGCCCAGGCGGAAAGGCCGTCGAATTCGTCCGGAAGATCCACTTCAAGGATTCTGACTCCTTTGTCTTCAAGCAGTTCCATAAGGTTGGAAATTGGTGCAATTCCAAGGTCCCATACATCACGCAATTTCATAGAGGCTTTTTCAACATCATCTAAACTTTCGATAGTGTAATTTTCAAGCACGTTTTTAAATTCAGCTTGTTGACCCATTACCCTTTCAATCTCCAGGTATCGCTCTAAAAAATCCAAGGTTTGGTATTTAACACGGTTTTCATCCTTTTTTGAAAGCCTGGATTTTTTCCTGAACTCAAGCCCGGTCAGCTCTACTTGGGATTGCCTGTAAAAATAGCCGGATTTCACCCCCAAGGCTTTTGAAATTTCAACAAGGATATCCGATGCCGGGAACATTTTGCCTTTTTCATATTTGCTTAAGGCCTGTTTGGTAACCAGGTTATGAGTAGCGTCAGCGAGCCCCTGCTGTGACATTCCCGCCATTTTCCGGGCTGCTTTTAGCCTTTCCCCGAATCCTTCCATATTGCTCTCTCCTCCTAAATCAATTTTTCCGATTTGGTTGACATATTAACCATAATGGATATAAATGTCAACCATTATTTTTTTGATATTGGCCGTCTACACAAAAATTTTAAAAAGGAGAGAGGCTAAGTCAAAAACAACAAGGCAGAAAAAAATATAAATACAGATAGATAACTGTCTATTAAGCTTGGGTTGCGGGGCGTTCCTTCATATATTGAGAAATCCCTGATAGCCTGTGTTTCGAGACGTCCTTAAGCTTCCTAATTTCAAACCCATTCATTATTATCTTTAAAATAGTGTTTAAAAACGGCGGGATATTTGTATTGAAGTGGAAAAAAGACCGTTTTTCGCGTTGCATAAGGTTGCGGGTTGCGGGACGCCCCTCAAATTATAAGATTCTATTCAGGTTGCGGCATGTTCCTTGGTATATTGATATACTCTTGATAGCGCATATCTCGGAACATCCTTTAGTTTCATTGATTTAATTGGAACCACCGATTTAATTCCGCATCACTTTCACCGGTGAAGATCGGTACCAAAGCCACCGGTAAAAGCATACCATATTATTCAAACACCTAAAAAGAAGATCTGTATTTAGTTTTTCTAATTCTCTGCGCTCTGCAACCAGGATATAATTCAATCCATCCATTTAATTCGTCTTATTTCCTTTTTGTTCGTGTAATCATTGTGTTTTATTCCCATTTTCTCATAGGGGGTAAATGGTGATGGAACAAATTCCTTGTGTTTATTGCGGTGATTTTTTTGATCCAAGTCCACGGCACAAAAATCAGACCGCCTGCAAGAAACTAAAATGTCAAAGGGCCAAAAAAGCGGCCTGGCAAAGGCATAAGCTGAAAACCGATCCGATCTACGCCGCCAACCAGAAAAGCAGTCAGCAACAATGGATCAAGGCCAATCCCGGATACTGGAAACAGTATCGCAAAAAAAATCCTCAACAGGCCGAACAAAATCGAATTGGCCAGGCCATGCGCAACCGCAAGGCCAGATCTTCTTTGGATGTAACCAGGATGGATCAAGTGTTGATTGCAAAGATGGATGCGTCAAAATCCGATAATTTTCAGATGCTTGGCCAGTTTTGGTTGCTTCCCGTGATTGCAAAGATGGACGCGTTAAAAGTCAATATCATCAAGATTCCAATCTGTTACCCGTGATTGCAAAGATGGATTGGTTAGCTGATTGTATCAAATGCTGATAATCTTGCTGCAAATTATCTGAAAAAGGAGGCGACTATGATTAGAAAAAAAATCATTAATCCGGATCGCATCCGCAGAATCAAGGGCGGATTTAGTTTTATCCCCCATCGTTTCCTCACCGATGGATTTTTAACCTCACTGAGCCAAACACAACTGCTTTTGTATTTGTTTTTGGTGCTGGTCTCAGACCGCTATGGGCTTTCCTACTATGCTTATGACTCCATCTGTTCTTTGCTCCAGTTGACGCTGGAGGATTACATCGCAGCCCGCAACAGCCTTTTGAAAAAGGATCTGATCGCATTTGACGGCACCCTTTTTCAAGTGTTGGAACTGCCGGCCAAGGCTCAGACACACAGCACTTCAAAGCCTGATGGGCGCCTGGCTGTTAAAAAGCTTGCCGACTGTCTGTTTAAGGAGGTGTAAGATGAAAATAGACCAACACACGATTTTTGAAATTCACCGGCTCAATGATTTGAACTGGTCAGAGCGAAAGATCGCCCGTTATTTGCGCATCGGCCGATCGACGGTTAAAAAATATCTTAACAACCCGGATCATACTTCGGCCAAACGAAAAAAAAGAGCCTCCAAACTGGATGTCTATCGTGAGCTCATTAACCAGTTGCTTAAGCAAGATCCACAGGTCAAAGCCCCGGTAGTGCTGCAAAGAATCAGGAACCAGGGCTTTGACGGCAGGATTACCATTGTTCGAGATTACCTGCTTAAACTCAGAGGCCGCCAATCATCGCGCCGGGCCTTTATTCGTTTTGAATCTCCGCCGGGTAAGCAGTTGCAAATCGACTGGGGCCATTTTGGGCATTTACAATACGGGCAGACCAAACGAAAACTGTACGCCCTGGCAGTGATCGAATCATACAGCCGTATGCTCTATGCCCAGTTTACCCACAGTCAAAAGCAAGAGACTCTTCATCAGTGTCTGTTAAATGCCTTCCGTTTTTTTGGCGGAACAGCCCGGGAAATTGTGGTGGACAACATGGTGACCGCCGTTATTGAACGACAGGGCAGCCTGATCCGCTTCAATGGCGCTTTTTTGCAATTTTTGCGTCCCTTCAAAATCGTGCCGGTGGCATGCAATCGGGCAGCTCCCCACGAAAAAGGAAAAATAGAAAACAGTATCAAATATCTACGCCAAAACTTCTGGCCGCTGAGAACCTTTACCGATCTGGCCGATGTCCAGTTGCAAGTAAGACAGTGGCTGGATACCGTGGCCAATGTGCGTATCCATCAAACCACCGGTGAAAAACCAAAAGAGCGATTTGCAAAAGTTGATCTAAGACCTTTGCCTGACCTGTTACCCGACTGCCGGGAAACCTGCCTGGCAAAAGTCCACAAAGATTTTGCCGTACGATTTGATGGCAACATCTATACAACCCCACCGTGGACGATTGGCAAAAAGGTGACCATCAAAGCCGATCCGTTTGCGGTGAGTATCTACCTCAATCAAAAGAAAATCGCTGCACACCACAGGTGCTGGCAGCGAAAAAAACGGATCGAATCGCCGGCACATCTGCATCAGATCAAAAAAATCCAGAAAAAATTGTGGCACGATAAACAGATTGCAGCCTTTCTATCGTTGGGTGCCGCAGCGGTAGATTACTTTAAGGCCCTTGTTGAATCCAGACAGCCCATTAAAAAAAGTGTCTTAAAACTCTTGGCGCTCAAAGATGAGTACGGATCAGCCTCTTTGTTGTATGCCATCCAAAAAGCCACAACCTTCTTTGGCCGACTATGATGCCGATGTACTCAAAAGGAGAAAACGCAAATGATTGAAACCGTCATTGAAAAATGCAAGGCTCTCAGACTGAAAGCCACGGCACAAAACTTAGCCCAGGTCGTCGAATTGGCCACAAACAAAAACTGGAACCCTCTTGAAACCATCGAGCACCTGTTTGAACTCGAACTTGAATACCGGCATCAAAATAGAATCGCCCTGCGCTTCAAACAATCCAAACTGCTTGAAAAACCCACCATCGATCAGTTTGACTTCGATCATCACGGGTCCAGAAAAAAACAAAAATCCAAACTCTTAAACCTAATGACCCTGCAGTTTATCGGGCAAAAAAAGGATATCATCTTGATTGGCAATCCGGGGGTTGGAAAAAGCTTTGTGGCCAAATGTATTGCCTATGCGGCAACGCAGGCCGGCATTAAAACCCTTTTTACCACCGCGACCGATATGATCAATCATTTGATCGCTGCCGAAGCAGACCATTCTTTGCTCAAAAAACTCCATTACTATCAAAGCCAGGATTTGCTGGTCTGTGACGAGATCGGTTACCTTCCGCTAGGTCAGCAGGGCTCAAATCTATTCTTCCAGGTTATCAGCCAAAGGCATCAAAACAAATCGAGCATCATTACCACAAATTTGCCTTTTGCCGGCTGGGGAAAAATATTTGACAGCACCACTGTGGCCACAGCGATCGCCGACCGTCTGGTCTACAACTCGCAAATCCTTATCCTGGAGGGATCAAGTTATCGAAAGAGGATGAAAACCAGCTGAAGTCAAATAAATAAGGGCACCTCCAACAGCTCCCTTTATTAAAAAATGAAATACTAACGGATCGCTAATAAATCCACTACGCACAACTATGTCCTGTTAACGCCGTGGTATGGTCTACAACCGGTGATTTTGGTAACCTTTTAAATCGGTGATTCCAATTTAATGATTCAAACAATGAAATGTTATTATAATTGACATCGGTTTTAAATAGAGATGCAAAATCAATACACTCTTCTTCCTTCAATTACCCCTCAACCTATCCATTACCCATCATCCCTTTTCTTCAATCCTTTTCATCCCCGAATCACCCGTCAATATTCTCATCTGTTGGATGGCGTTTTTATTCAGCCGTTCAAGTCTGATGTCTTGAGATAAACCTTCATTGATGAACAGGGCATTCAGGTTTTCCAGGTTTGCAAGGCAGACCAGTTGTGAAACATCGGCATAGTCCCGAATGTTTCCCTTTTTACTGGAGTTCTCCTCCCGCCAAATTGCAGCAGTCATACCGAAAAGGGCCATATTCAGAATATCGGCTTCAGTGGCGTAAATGTGGTTGATTTGGGATTTGCTTAATTCCGGAGGAACAAGGTTTTTCTTGATGGCATCGGTATGAATCCGGTAATTGATTTTAGTCAGGTTCCGGCGGATATCCCAGCCAAGCTGCTTTCGTTCATCGTCTTTCAGGCGCTGGAACTCTTTAATAAGGTATAGTTTGAATTCTACTGAAATCCAAGAGGCAAATTCAAAAGCGATGTCCTTATGCGCATAGGTACCACCATATCTGCCCCGTTTTGAAATAAGCCCCACTGCATTCGTTTGCTCGATCCACTGTTTAGGCGTAAGGGTAAAACTATTGAGACCTGCCTGCTTTTTAAACCCGTCGAATTCGACGGGTTTAAAATCCGGATTATTGAGCATTTCCCAAATACCGAGAAACTCGATGGTGTTTCGGTTTCTAATCCAATTTCGAATTAAATCGTCTGTTCTTTCTGCGTTTTTATGTCTGGCAATATCGGTTATACAAATATAGTCTTCCTCACTGTGTGAATATACCGTTATTTCAGTTCCTTTGACTTCAATTTTACCCATTTTTCACCTCAATTTTTCCACAAACTCCCACAGTTCCAGCACCTTGATATATTGATATATATCTGATAGCGCGTGTTTGAGAACATTCTTTAAGCGTCCTAATTTCAAACATATTCATTATTATTTCTGAAAATCGTGTTTAAAACTGCAGGATACGGTATTAAAGTCGGAAACCGATCCGTTTTTTTCGGTGCGCAGGATATCATATTTGATAAAAATTGTCCAGAATTCTAAATATTTGACAGATTAACCGGATGGACCCAATTTATCTGATGCATGGAATGCACCTGGCTTGGCGATTATGATTCATTTCTCAAAGAGGTAGGGTGAGCGCAGAGAAGGACAGTTCATGGAAATAATAAGGCATGAAATTTTTACTTAAGCCAAATCTGGCTATATTAATGCTTCAATCCCTTTTCGTTCCACAATGTCTAACAATTTTTTTGATGCACCGGTTGGCCGCTTATTGCCCTGCTCCCATTTTTGTACGGTAGAGGTGCTAATATTAAAGATAGATGCAAGTGCTGCCTGACTCAGTTTTAATTTTTTCCGAATGGAGACAATTTTTTGCGGTGTATATTCTTTCACTTCGGGTAAGCATAAACTTTGTATGTTTTTCATTGTAATTTCATCAATCACACCGCTGTTCTTTAAGTCCTTAACCGTGCTTGTTATTGATTCTGCAATGGTATTTCTCATGATTTCACCTCTATAAAACTCCCTTTTTTTATTGCTTTATTCAATTTCTCATTTGTTAGAGACAACAACACCTTTGCCAATTCCTTGAAGGCATGAAGTTCTTTGGAAGATAAATTTGCTTTTTCGTTCTTTGCAAAGCCATGAATAAAAAATGCTTTGTCCGCATGTTTATAACAAATAATTGTTCTTCCACTTCCACTTTTTCCTTTGCCCTGGAAACGAATACGCTTTTTAATGATATGACCACCTAAATTTGCCTCATAGATACCATCTTTGACTTCATTCAATGCGTTTGAAAGTTCATTATCAGGTATATTTTGTTTTTTTGCCCATTTTGCAAAATGCCTGGTCATTAATTTTTTCATAACTTAATATAACACCGAGTGATATAGTTTTCAACAAAAAATAGCTCTTTTTACTCCTCGCTTCTGTTGCTACTCGTTTTCTATGACACGGGCCACCGGGTTGCCGCAGTTGGTGCAAATTCCTTTGAGAATCAGCATCCCATCTTCAACCTTTCCGCTGACGCTCAGGTTGCGGGTTGCGGGACGCCCAGGTTGCGGGACCATAAAATTATAAGTTTCTATTCAGATTGCAGCACGTTCCATTGTTGCCTCTAAAAATCGTGTTTAAAACTGCCGGTACAGTGTTGAAGTGGAAACTGGTTCGTTTTTTACGGTGGGTAAGATATCATATTTGATAAAAATTGTCCAGGTTGCGGGACGCCCATCAAATTATAAGATTCTATTCAGGTTGCGGGACCTTGATATATTGATATATTCCTGATAGCGCGTATCTCGGGACATCTTTAAGCTTCCTAATTTCAAACACATTCATTATTAGCTCTGAAAATCGTGTTTAAAAACTGCCGGATACTGTATTGAAGTGGAAATAGCCCAGTTTTTTTTGGTGCGTAGGATATCATGTTTAATTAAAATAGTCCAGAATTCTAAATATTTGACAGATTTACTGGATGGTACCAATTTATTTGATGCATGAAATGGAACCCAACCCGACTCCATCCCAATTCTCATTTCAATCTACTAATCCTTATTTCTTTTTGATTAAAATAAGTTGACAATATGTCACATCTGACATATTGTTGGTTGTATGAGCTTACAAGACAAACCGCTGGTATGGATGCATGGCGAAATTGCGACTCCGCCTTTTTCTTCAAACGCTCGAATAGAAGCAGGATACTTATTACGGCAAATTCAAAAAGGCATAAAATTATCTCTACCACAATCACGTCCAATGCCGTCAATTGGAACTCGCTGTCATGAGTTAAGAATAAATGATGAAAATCTGACGTGGCGAATAATCTATCGAATCTACACCGATTCGATTTTGATCATAGAGGTTTTTGAAAAAAAGACAAACAAAACCCCAAAACCAATTATTGATATTTGCAAACAAAGAATCAAACGCTATGAAAAAGATGTTAAAAAAGGTGGAAAATAAAATGAAGAAGGAAAAAAAGAAATATTTAGAGTCTAAAGGTTATAAGGTGGGATATGCAGAAGAGTTTCTTGGACTGAGTGCGGAAGAATCGGAATACATCGAGCTGAAACTGGCACTCAGCCAAGCTCTGGCAAAACGCCGCAAACAAAAAAAATTGACACAGGCACAGTTAGCCAAAGTACTGAAATCCAGTCAATCCAGAGTTGCCAAAATTGAAAAGGGCGATCCAAGCGTTTCTGTGGACCTTCTTATCAAATCCTTGCTGGCTATGGGTGCCAATAAAAAGAGTATTGCTAAAGCAATTGCATGATGCGTCTTAATTGAAAAAATCATGTACACTTCTTCTATATTCTTTTCTTTTCCCTTGTCCACGTATCAGTTTTCAGCGGGTTGCGATGTGCGATGTGCGGGATGTACCTTGGTATATTGATATGCTCCTGATAACGCGTATGCCGGGACATCCTTTCAAGCGCAATCGCATTTGCGATTGAGTTATGAATTGTGAGTTTCGCAATCGCTATCGCGATTGAGTTATGAATTGTGAGTTTTAAATTTTGAATTTTGAGTTGAAATGCAATTCGCTAGCGCTGTTGAATTTAATGTGGTTTAATTTTACCGGACACTTTGCTAAGAGTAATTATACAGAAAGTGAGGTGTTCAATGAGCAAGAAACGAAAACGTCCAAATTACACTAGAGAGTTCAAACACGATGCC
>JAXHVO010000074.1 GCA_034189135.1 Thermodesulfobacteriota bacterium
CTTTGTCTAATTGTAATTTGGGTCTTTGGCTTTTTCTTGGCATAGCTTCCTCCATAGTTTTTGAAGAAGCTATATCACATATTATATTTTATGTAAATGTTTTAATGAAACTTTGTACTAGGAGTAAAATTCCAAAGCGCTTGGTGGGGCGCTTTCGGAACGTCCCTGATGCCCTTATTGCCAGAACTCACCGCCGCTATGGAGCATCAACAAAATAGGATTCGGGTACAGCAGTTGGTGCAATTTGACATCGGCAATTGTCACAAAAGGGTGGAAGGTACCAACCATTCTCCATTAAAACCCGCACTTTTTCATTTGGGGGCATATTATCAATATCTTCCACAGATGGGAAAAGTTTTTTCGGCAAAAAGCTGTTGGAACTTACTCGCTTAATTATGCTATCTCTGACCTTATTCACGTGAAGATGAGTAAATCCGATATGTCCGCAAACATGACAGGTCATGGGGTCCATCACATTCACGATGAAAAAAGTCTCAATTCCATTTTCTGCCAAGGTAACCAGCATGATGTAATGCCACATCCGGTTAGCCTCATACTTAGATAAACCTGAGAAAAGATGATTGTTCTTAGCTATCATTGTGAGTCGTTTCGGAGTTTCAGTCAGATGTTGGTATATGCTGATGACGTGTGAACTAGATGTGGCAGAATATATATCTGTGACTTTGATCATACGCTCTATCTCAGGATGCAGTGTAACATCGGGATATTCAGCTTTAAACCATTTAAGACTCGGAGACGGTTTTTGCATTTGCCTCTGGAATTCGTCTTGGCTCTTTTTCTTATCAACAGCATTTTTTATTCTATGTCTCAGTGTCTTTACACCCGACGCTTTTGGAAAATACTTCTCGATAACAGCTAAACATTCTTCTGCTGTCCCAATGTCGCTGCCAGTTAAACACCCTTTTACTGCATTAATCATCCTTCCGAAGGATATATGTTTATCGTCAGCCAGTTTTCCAAGAACGAATACCAGTTGCTTATGATCAAGTTGGTACTTCTCCATAATCTGGAAATCATTAAGCTTCGCTTTCTTTATATCCCTAATAATCTCTTCGATATTAATTCTCCGTAATTGTCACGGCCTCGCGTAACCGGCTGTTCATTGCCCTTTTCGTATCATTCTACATCCATGGCAGATGCGTTTTCTGGTATTCGGCATACTCTTTAAGGAACCCCTCGCACCAATGTGCCACATTTTCCGTTGCTGCTTCTACATCGTCAGTAGCATAGGTGAATTTGCGCCAATGCTTATGTTTTGCATAGGCATCCTCGAACATCCATGTTGCGCCTCGTCCATCCTCTTGCAGCACGCCGGTTACGCATTCAGCAAGTTTTGTAACATGTGGGATTTCGTAAAGATGGCCCGAAGGTTCAGAATTTTCAATAATAACGAACTTGGATGACAATGCGTAACGAAGAACTTTTTGTATTACGCCTTCGCCAAGACGATCGGGCATTTCTTTGATGATGTACGGATAATACCCAAGGGACTCCAGCTTTGTAGCGATGCGCTTCAATATATCCAAAGCCGAACCGGTGTCCTTTCCAAGGATGAGTACCGAGTCTGAATTTTCGAGGATTGCGTCAGCTCGCGACCAGACCAGATCAAAAGCAGCCCTGATAGACTCGATGATTATGTCTGGAGATGAATTTGTCGGTAGATGAAGTTTCCATCGAATGAAAATATGAATATCATCATCCGACTCAATCGCTGGGTCGCTGAGAGGGTGCCCTTCTCCCTTAAGTCGTGTGACAGCGCGCGTCATTGCGCTTGAAAAGGCACCTGCGGAAAACTTGTGCCACCAGAATTTTGAATAGATATGTTCGGTAATTTCGCAGTGAAGTTCTGCTACGGATGAGGTAATCATAACCTCAGGGAAGTTGTTGTCCATCAGGCAGAGACAGGCATCCGTCGGCATCGTGGAGAAGTTCAGATGTTGGATTTCTGACAGCGAGCATGGTTCAGCTTCACCATTCTCGTCACGTAGGGATTTCCAAAAGTCATCACTCATTCTTTATTCTCAATTATTCGGCACCTTAACACAGAATTGAAGGGCCTGGAAACGCTTAACGAAGGACTATTTAAAAGCCTCAACATTTCGTCAAGTGAGGCCTGCCAAAAAAACCGCGGCTTATCCCGGTCTCTCTCCATGGTTTGTTAAGCCCGAATTGTGTTAATTCCCTTCATCCGTGTCGTTGCTTTTTTGTTTTTTTGATTGAGCTCTTTTTTTTGCTCGTACCGCGGCAGCTAAACGTTTTTTGGCTTTTGTTGCC
The DNA here is from genome assembly GCA_034189135.1 of Thermodesulfobacteriota bacterium. NCBI lineage: Bacteria > Pseudomonadati > Thermodesulfobacteriota > Thermodesulfobacteriota bacterium. The sequence continues at coordinate 2,296 of JAXHVO010000074.1, forward strand.
TCATCGCCCTCTGTAACTTCTCTTTTGAGCGCTTGTGCTTCGATAGTTTGCTGAATATCCTCAATTGATATTTTTACTTTGTTGCTCAATGATCTTAATTGGCGACGAACTACATTTAAAACTGGTTCAGAAAGGAGGGTTGCCGCTATCATATAGCGATTTGTGAGTTGTGTTTCTTCGTGAAAAACGTCAATGGCAGACTTTTTGACACCTTCCTTGCTGAGCAAAAAGAAAGTATTTAATAATTCGGACGAATTTTTAGTTTCTATCAAGCTAAAATCAAAGGCAACTTCAGTTTTTACAGGCTTCTCAAATATAACTCTATGGGCTTGCCAATGATCTCCGTTGGTTAGAATTACCCACTCAATACCTTCCGTTGACGCATATTGAATGGCCTGCCGAAGGTGATTTGCATTTAAGCATATGCCTATTGCTTTTACTTCAATTAGAAAAACTGGTTTGTCGTCTATCTTTACAGCAAGGTCACAATATGTGTTTCTAATGGCATATTCCCTTGTAATTTCGGTGTATTTATCGTAGCCGCAGATATCAGCCAATAAATCGGTAAGAATTGTTACTGTATCTGATTCGTTTACATCACGATCCTTGGCTTTCTTGAGGACACTTTTATATTTTTTTATACCGGTTTTGATTCTTTTCTCTACATTTTTAGGAATAGTTGTCATATTTGTCCTCCTATATTTTTGGGGCTTAACAAATACTATTACGAAAATATTCAAAATAACGTTAATAAATTAAAATTATCTTGAATCTGGGTAGCATTTTTTTAAAACCGTATCACTTTAATGCTCATTTGGGCATGTTTTTCAATAGGCTAAATTAATACAAACCTGAATTATCTATGTTATGCTTAATTTCCTAAGATGAAAAAGGGCCTGTGTCAAGGAAGAAATGATATTTGTCCAAGTCATGTCTGGTGCCGAAACTCACCTTAGAGCAAATGCTTTGCGGCATGATTATTGCTTTTTTAATAAATTTCTGATTAATTTGTTTTTAGGTTTTTAAAAACTTAAAACTATGGTTGGTTTATGATCTCACTTCATGTCAGAAAGGGTTATGATTTAAAGATTACCGGAAAGCCTTCCAGGGAAGTTGAGGTGTTGGAAAAACCTGACAAAGTAGCTGTCCTTCCTGAAAAGATACCCTTTATTAAACCCAGACTAAAAATCGAAGTCGGCGATAACGTAAAGGTGGGATCGATCCTTTTCGAGGACAAGAGGAATCCTGATTTAAAATTTCTATCACCAGGCGGCGGTAAGATTGCTCAGATCAATTTCGGCCATCGACGGGTGATAAAGGAAATTGTAATTAAACTCGACACCGATGAACAACATGAGGAAATCGAGCCTATTTCCGAAAATCTGCTTGAACATATTGAAAAAGAAAAACTGGTTAAAAAGTTTATGTCAGGCGGGCTATGGCCTCTCATCCGGGAGTTGCCATTCAGAGATATTGCCGGGCCCCACCTAACTCCGCCGGCAATTTTTGTCAACTTATGCAGCCGGGAACCCTTTCAACCCGACCCTGATGTTTATATAGAGGGGAAATCAGATCTTTTCAAATTCGGTATAAAAATTTTAAAAAAACTGGCAAATGACAGGGTCTATATATTTGCATCCCCTGATTCTTCTTTTGTTTTAGACAGATTAAAGGGATTTGTAACTCATGTTGTTTACGGGAAATATCCGGCGGATGACCCCGGCGTTTTCCTTTATTATACACGAAAATCACCTTCAGACAACCGCGCCTGGTATATTTCCGGGCAGGATGTGCTGCTTCTTGCGCATCTGCTTAAGTACGGAAGATATCCCACCCTCAGAACCGTTGTGCTTGCCGGACAATCAGCTGACCACAGAAAACATATCCGGACAAGGCTTGGAGCTCCCATTGCCCACATTGTCAAGAACCATAACAGGGACAATGATTCAAGGTACATTGCAGGGGGTGTTTTCAAGGGCTATTCGGCGGAGGAAACAACATATCTGGGGTTATACGAAACATCATTAACCTTGATCCCTGAAGGTCGTGAAAAAGAATTTTTTGGATTCTTAAGGCCGGGTTTTAATAAGTCGAGTTATTCCAGAACTTTCCTCTCCTTATTTAACACCTCTGAATTGGAAATGGACTGCAACCTCCACGGGGAGGAGCGTGCCTGTGTCAACTGCGGATACTGCTGCGAAGTGTGCCCCGTGGATATCCTGCCCCAGTTTACCTTAAAGAGTATCCTGGCGGATGAGGTTGAGGAATCGCTGGCCCATGGTCTGCTCGATTGTGCAGAGTGCGGTTTGTGCACATACGTTTGTCCTTCAAAAATAGAGCTTTGTGCTGCTTTTAAAGGGGCAAAGGAAGCTTATTACAAAGAATCATGGTAGCCCTTAACGGCTTGAAACTTGAAATTGGAAAGTAGAAATTGGGGAGAGATGAAACGAGTTTACGAGTTGGATGTATACAAACTGGCAGAAACGTTATCAGATATGGTCTGGCACGACTTTGATAAGTGGAACAAAAAGGTTCAAAACACCGTAGGTTATCAGGTAATACGATCATCTGATAGCATAGCTGCAAATATAGCGGAAGGGTATGGTCGATATACTCCTGCTGACAGGAAAAAGTTCTATCTATATTCAAGAGGTTCCTTTGAAGAAACCAAATCATGGTTACGAAAACTCACCAGGAGAAAAGTTTTATCCGAGTCAAACGCTATAGAATACAAAGCAATAATTGATAAACTTGGCCCAAAATTGAATGCGTTCATTAACAGCACAAAAGCATGAAGGCCAAATTTCTATTTTCTAATTTCAAATTTCAGCGTTCGGTGAACGCTTAAGAACTATGAAGATCATTAAAAACATTTTCGACAATCAGAGACATCACTTTGCAAGTGGTGGAAAACTTGAAAAATTAAAGCCGCTTTTTGAGGCAGCCGAGACCTTTTTCTTTACTCCCGGAATTTCAACTGCAAGAAATTCCCATGTTCGTGACAACCTTGATCTTAAGCGCTTCATGATCATTGTGTTAATAGCCCTAATGCCGCCTCTCTTTTTTGGTATCTATAATGCCGGGTACCAGTCCAATCTTGCATCAGAGCTGCCCCTTAACCTGAGTGCCGTATTTAGTAAGGGGCTCTTCATTGTTCTGCCTATAATTTTGGTCTCATATCTTGTCGGATTCTTCTGGGAAACCCTGTTTGCCGTAGTAAGAAAGCACAATATCAGTGAAGGGCTTCTCGTTACCGGTCTTTTGTTCCCCCTTACACTGCCGCCGACTATACCCCTTTGGCAGGTTGCCCTTGGTATTTCCTTCGGTGTTGTTATCGGAAAAGAGGTATTTGGAGGAACCGGTAGAAACATTCTAAACCCGGCACTAACCGCCAGGGCCTTTTTGTTCTTTGCATATCCCGGAAAAATGTCAGGAGATACGGTCTGGACTGCGGTGAGCGGAGCAGGAGAAAAAGTAGTTGATGCATTCAGCGGAGCAACCCCCCTTGCCATTTCCACCCTTGTAGAATCTCATGAAAAGATTGAAACTATTCTGGCAAAAGGCAATCATACATTCGCAACACTATTTTTGGGTAACTATTCCGGAAGTATCGGCGAAACTTCAGCCCTGTTATGTCTGATCGGCGCTGCAATGTTAATCGTTATGGGAATAGCCAGTTACAGAATAATTTTTGGAGGAATTTTCGGGGTATTGTTTACAGGATTTCTTCTTAATTTTTTGGCTACGGATTCATCCATGGCATGGCTTTCCCTTAACCCCTTTTATCACCTCGTAATGGGCGGTTTTGCTTTCGGCATCACCTATATGGCCACAGATCCTGTATCTTCCCCTGGAATGAACAGGTCCAAATGGATCTATGGATTTGCCATCGGCGTATTAACAGTTTTAATACGGGTCTTTAACCCGGCATATGCAGAAGGTGTCATGCTGGCAATACTTTTTATGAACCTGTTTGCTCCCCTGCTGGACCATATTGAAATCAAGCTAAGGCTGAAAAAAAGGATACAAAATGTCTGATCAATTAAGATCGTTTCTTTTTGCAGCCGCAACCTGTCTGGTTTGCACAATATCTCTTACAGCAGCATCAACAGGGCTGAAGGGATTGCAGCAAAAGAATATTGCAATGGACAGGCAGAAAAACATTTTAAAATCAGTCGGCTTGATTGATGAAAACGCCGGATACACACATGAAGAAATAAACCGAGAATATGCGGAGAATATAAAATGTATCTGGGTGGATTCTACCGGGTCTATAATCAAAAAGGGTCAAAAAGCCAAAAAAGAGCTACATGTTTATATTTATATGAAAAATGACCGTATTGAATCCTATATTCTGCCCATTGATTCCAGGGGCCTTTGGGGAAGGATTTTAGGATACCTGGCATTAAAAAATGACGGATCGACTATTGCCGGTTTCACGGTTTATAAACACTCCGAAACTCCGGGACTTGGCGGAGAGATAGAAAAGCGATGGTTCCAGAAAAATTTTGAAGGGAAAAAAATTGTGAATCGTACGGGAAATTTCCTTTCGCTTTCCATTGCAAAGGGCGGCGTGAAGGATACGGTGCCTGAGGACAGGCGGGGAAATTACGTAGACGGTATCTCCGGGGCAACACTGACCGGCAAATATCTTGCGACAGGTTTAAAAGATATTCTTCTTGAATATGAGCCCGTATCATTGAAATTTAGGACAAAAAAGCTCCTGAGGCTGACCGCTGGACGAAAAAGCTGTCCTGTCAGGAAAGAAAAATAGTAAGCGTTCACAGGCACCGCGCATCTGCACGCGCTCAGGGCAACCAGCATAGCAGACTATAGCTGGTAGCCCTGAGCACGCACATCTGCAGCACCTGTGAACGCCTACAGAAATGAGATTGTGGGACCTTTTTGTTCCGAATGGGCGTAAACGGGGAAGATAAATGAAAATTACACAGACGCAACACTTTAAAGCATTTTCAGAACCGCTTATTAAGAGCAATCCTGTTTTTATTCAGATGCTCGGAATCTGTTCAGCCCTGGCTGTTACGGTGCAGCTAAAAACCGCAATTGTCATGGCTTTATCCCTGACATTCGTCCTTGCATTCTCAAATCTTATTATTTCTATGCTGCGAAAGGTTATTCCCAGAAATATTCGGATGCTTGTGGAACTGAGCGTCATCGCCACCCTTGTTATTCTGGCGGATGAAGTACTCAGAGCTTTTTTATATGATATCAGCAAGCAACTTTCAGTTTTTGTCGGATTAATAATTACCAACTGCATTGTTATGGGTCGGGCTGAAACCTTTGCCCTTGGCAATCCGCCGGGTCTGTCATTTCTTGACGGGCTTGGAAACGGTGCCGGTTATGGGTCGGTTCTGGTCGCAGTAGCTTTTATCAGGGAACTTTTAGGATCAGGCAAACTTTTCGGCTTTAACGTTATTCCCAACTCGTTCTATAATGCCGGTTATGAGAATATGGGATTTATGCTTCTTGCGCCTGCCGCGTTTATCATCATCGGCCTTTTGGTGTGGCTGCAAAAATCGATCGCAAAGGAATAAACAAATATGGAAAACCTGCTAAGCATTTTCTTAAATTCCGTTTTTGTCGGAAACATTCTGCTGGCTTACTTTTTAGGAATGTGCTCCTTTGTGGCCATTTCCAAGAATATGGACACCTCCATCGGACTTGGATTTGCGGTGGTTTTTGTGCTTACCATTACCGCACCGGTAAACTGGCTGATATATCACTATCTGCTGGCACCCGGAGCCCTTTCATGGGCGGGGCTTCCTGAAGTTGATTTAAGTTTTTTGAAACTCATTACTTTTATTGCCGTTATTGCTGTAATGGTACAGGCGGTTGAAATGGTGATCGACCGGTTTTCCCCTACCTTATACAATTCCCTGGGGGTGTTTCTTCCTTTAATAACGGTAAACTGCGCGATCTTAGGCACATCTTTGTTTATGGTTGAACGAAAATATTCCTTTTTGGAGTCCATGGTTTTCGGTATCGGGTCCGGTGTGGGATGGATGCTTGCCATCGTCTCCATGGCGGCGATTAGAATAAAACTAAAATATGCCAGTGTGCCCAAAGGCCTTGAAGGGTTCGGCATTACAATGATCGTCACCGGTTTGATGGCCATGGGGTTTATGCTTTTTTCAGGAATAACTTTGTAGAATAATAATTGAATTGAGAGATCGGAGAGTTACTCTCAAAATTTTTTTGGTGAAGCGTTTGCGTTTTAATGTTTGTCGGAAGTTCGCCTGGAGAAGCGCCCATTTGCCCGTACAGGCCTTAACAATAATATTGAGAGACTGACGTACGGCAGCTATCTCGCTTGTATAAGATTTGAACCAGCCCCAACAAACAGATTCTCACGGCAGCTATAATTGTCACTGCCTGTATTGGTTTAACGCAAAACATAGGGGGCGTGTACATAGTGATGTACTCATTTGTTAAGGCCTGTACGGGCAAATAGGCGCTTTTCCAGGCGAACAAAGCAGAGATTGAAAAACTCTCCGATCTCTCAACTTATTAATCCGTAAAAGGTACTCGGTTTGATTTTTATTATCAGCACAGTCGTGTTTTCATCGGTTATCCTTTTTCTGGTAAGTCTGCTTTTGCTGGTTGAGGCAAAAATAGTCAAAAAAGGTGACCGTGAAATCGTTATCAATGATGATGAGTCAAAAAGCATACACACAACGGCCAGTTCAACACTCTTATCAGCGCTGATGGAAAATGATATTTTTCTACCTTCCGCCTGTGGAGGAGGTGGGACATGTGGAACGTGTAAATGCAGGGTAGACCAGGGAGGTGGAGGTGTTCTGCCGACAGAACTTGCCCATCTGACCAGAAAGGAAAAAAACAATCACATCCGCCTGGCATGCCAGTTAAAGGTAAAGGAAGACCTGCATATACACATACCGGAAGAAATTTTTAATGTAAAAAAATATCAGGCCACCGTTATATCCAACGAAAATGTGGCCACGTTTATTAAGGAACTGGTCTTAGAAATCGATCCGGAAGAAGCGCTTGATTTTAATGCCGGGGCTTATATTCAAATAGATATACCGGAATATAAATTGTCTTTTACCGAATTTAAGGTCAGGGTGGCAGAAAGGTTCCGTCCAATTTGGGATCGATTCAATCTCTGGGGGTTACAGTCAAAAACCGAAGAACCTATTTTCCGGGCCTATTCTTTGGCAAATCCCCCTTGTGAAAAAAATATCCTCAGATTCACCATCCGCATTGCAACACCACCACCCGGTGTTGCAATAGCGCCCCCAGGTGCAGGATCCTCGTATATTTTTAATTTGAAGAAAGGCGACAGGGTGACCTTAAGCGGCCCTTATGGGGATTTCTTTGTAAAGGATACCGATAGGGAAATGTGTTTTGTCGGAGGTGGTGCCGGTATGGCTCCGCTAAGAAGCCAGATCATGCACCAGCTAAATACCCTCCATACAAATAGAACCATATCATTCTGGTACGGTGCCAGATCAATAATGGAGCTCTTTTTTAATGATGAATTCGTGGCGCTTGAGGATAAATTTAAAAATTTTTCTTATCATGTGGCTCTTTCTGACCCGCAACCAGAAGACAACTGGGATGGAATGACCGGATATATCCACCAATGCCTTTACGATAATTACCTTAACACCCATCCTGATCCCACCGAGATAGAGTACTATGTGTGTGGTCCGCCTATGATGTTGGATGCCATAATAGAAATGCTTGACAGCCTGGGTGTTGAGCCTGAAATGATCGCCTTTGATAAATTCGGATAGCGTCGTAACAAGTTCCATCTACTGGGTTCCAGCGTTTTACAGATACTCGGCATACTACATGTATTGCCTCGTGAATGAAAAGCCGCTGCGCCTTGCACCCCAAGGGCGCTTCCTGCGGGGCGTATATGAAACTTTCTACTTATCCATCGGTATTACTTTTTACAAGACTATCAATTCAAATTCAGGTTAAAATTCAATTTTTTCAGCAGGACGCCTCTCCGGAATATAACGGTGAGGAATTTTTTTATTATTCCATTCAGTTGAAACATAAAGATTACAGTAGCAGCTTCCGTACTCCTCTACATCAGCTTCCCGATAGACACATGGGCAGATAATATCCTTATCTTTTTCTTTATCTCCCGATGCAAGCCTGCACGGGCAGGCCATATATCCATATCTGTCTTTATTGATCAGAAGTGCTTTTAATAAATCAAAAACCCTTACCTCATCCGTATTAAAATAATAGCCTTTTGGCTCCTGTGATTTTTTCAGCATTTCATATAGCTGTTTGGTATTCATTAAAGCCCCAGCGCCTCCTTTATTTCCTCTTCCCTATACCCCACAACCACCTTTTCACCGATAATGATGGTCGGAAAAGAGCATTTTGGGTTAAATTTTCTGACATCCTCCAGGATTGCTTTTCTTTCCGCTCCTTCAAGCAGGTCGACATCTACAAATTCATATTTTACTGCACATTCAGAAAGAAATTTTTTGGTCGATTTGCAGTGACTGCAGGTACTGAGTGAATAAATTTTTACATTATTTTCTGACATATTTTGTTCCTTTCCTTGGCTTAGGCCTTATTTTTTAACCAAGTTGTATGCCTAGACTGTAAGCATTAAAAATAACTAAAAAACACTTTATATTTATTTTCTTGACAAGATGATTAACAAGATATATTGTTAATAGTAATTATTATTATTAGTATTTAAAGCCCTGAGTATCATTTTTTTGTTCTCATTTTAAAACGTGTAAATAATATCACATCTAAAGTCAATCAGATAATGCTCAATAAATATTCATTATCGCCCGTAACCAACGGGTTATCTTTTAACCTTTAATTAAGGGAGAAACCATGGAAAAAGAAAAAATTGCTCCAAAGCAAAAAAAGCAAAAAAATTTAAAAGATGTTACCATATGCGACTCAACCCGGCAAATGCTTGAAAAGGCAAGAAAAGACGGTGTTGAAACTGCTTTTGATCGCGCGGAAAACATGAAAGCATGTCCCATCGGGTCTAATTCAGCCTGCTGCAAACACTGCTCCATGGGACCTTGCCGGTTAAACGCCAGGGATCCATATGGAAAAGTGGGGGTATGTGGTGCAACCATAGATACCATTATGGCTAGAAATTTTGCACGGATGGTATGTGCCGGAGCCGCTGCACATACGGATCACGGGATGGCCATGCTCGAAGTTTTCCGAGAAGTCGTAAAAGGAAATATTGCAGACTATGAGATAAAAGATGTCGAGAAGCTTGAAGATGTTGCCCTTTCCATTGGAATAGAGATCGAAGGACGCACGACTGAAGAGATAGCCAAAGACCTTTACGAGCAACTGGAAGCGACTTACACTCAGATCCAAGGGGAAATTCCATTTATGAAAAGGGTCCCGCCAAAGACACTGGAAACCTGGCGCAAACTCGGTGTGGTTCCACGGGGAGCCATGCTGGAAATTATGGAAATGATGCACCGGACTCACATGGGCGTGGATCAGCATTATAAAAATATTACCAAGCAGTTTACCCGTACTGCTCTTTCTGATGGCTGGGGTGGATCCATGGTGGCTACGGAAATATCCGATATCCTTTTCGGGACCCCCACACCGGTTGCCGTGGATGTGAACATGGGTGTACTCAAGGAAGACCAGGTAAATATTATTGTTCACGGCCATGAGCCCAATATGTTTGAATCCATGGTTGTATCGGTAAATTCACCGTCTTTAATTAAAGCGGCAAAAGATGCCGGTGCCACCGGAATCAATCTGGTGGGTATGTGCTGTTCCGGTGCGGAAATGATGTCTCGCCACGGCATTCCCCACGCGGGAAATTTTATGTCCACCGAGGCGGTTTTAGTGACCGGGGCCGTTGACGCCATGTGTGTCGATATTCAGTGTATCAAGCAGGGGCTTGCAACGGTCGCTGAATGCTACCACACGCCTTTTATAACCACCAACCGCAGAGCTCATATTGAAGGGGCCCTGCACATTGAATTTAATGACCATGACCCCATGGCATGTACAGATGAAGTGGTTATAAAAGCCATTTCCCGTTTTAAGAACAGAAATGTTTCTGTCGAAATACCGAAAATGACCAACATCGGAATCCATGGTTTTTCCCATGAGTATATCAATTACATGCTTGGCGGATCTTTCAGGAGCTCCTATGCTCCCCTTAATGATAATATTATCAATGGAAGGATACGCGGTGTTGCCGGAGTGGTGGGTTGTACAAATCCCCGGGTGAAACATGACTGGGTACATGTGGAGCTGGTTAAGGAGCTTATTAAAAACGACGTTCTGGTTCTCCTTACGGGCTGCTCGCAAATTTCCATTGCCAAGGCAGGACTTATGATCCCTGAAGCTGCCTGTCTGGCCGGCTCGGGATTACAGGAAGTTTGTGAAACAGTTGGAATGCCGCCGGTGCTTGGGCTGGGATCTTGCGTGGACAACAGCCGGATTTTAATTGCCGCTTCAGAAATGGTCAAACAGGGCGGTCTGGGTGACTGTCTGGCAGATCTCCCCGCAGCCGGTGCCGCACCTGAATGGATGAGTGAAAAAGCCATCAGTATCGGCCAATATTTTGTTGCTTCCGGCGTATATACTGTTTTCGGAGTGACCTTCCCCATTGTGGATGAGACAAAATTTCAGAAACTGCTGTTTGAGGGGCTTGAAGAGCAGGGGCTGGGCAAGTGGGATTTTACACCGGATCCCCACCTGATGGCTCAAAAGATGATTGCCCACATTGATAAAAAGAGAAAAGCTCTGGGTATTGACAAGGCCAGAGAGCGGGTTCTTATGGATTTTCAGGACCGGCGTGACATTGATGCAGCATAAGGTTTCGTGAAAAAATAAGTTCACAGTTTTCGCGCTCAGATTCAGGTCGGATTTGATCGATTCGAATAAATGAACCCACTGAAATAGAATTCCATTTCAGCAGGTTCGCAATTGTGAATCGGTCGAAGATGGCCTGAAGATGAGATGCGAAAATGTGAGGAAACCTCTAATTGTTCTTAATTTCATTTGGATGCTCTTTAAAAAATCTATACAGCGTGGCCCGACCGACCCCCAGAAGCCTGGCAGCTTTTGCTTTGTTCCCCCCTGTTTTGATCAGGGCCTTGTTCACCCGGTCAAGATCCAGCTTCCCGGACGGGCCACGTTTTTGAAGGCTGTTTTTAGCAGTTTTAAATTCCATGGGAAGGTCATTTGGTTTAATCACTTTGTTGCGGCATTTCACAATGGAAAATAAAACCACATTTTGCAGTTCACGAACATTTCCCGGCCAGTTATAGTCCATCATGACAGAGAGCGCTTCATCGGAGAACTTCTTTTTCTTTTGACCTTCATTTTCCGCCTGATCCAGAAAAAAATCTATCAGAAGGGGAATATCGATCTTTCTTTCACGCAGCGGGGGAATATTTACCGGAATCACACTGAGCCGGTAAAAAAGATCTTCCCGAAACCTGTTTTTGCGTACTTCCCTTTTAAGGTCCTTGTTGGTTGCGCTGATGACACGGACGTTGACCGGTATGGCTTTTTCTCCGCCCACCTTTTCAATGATGCCGTCTTGCAAAAACCGCAGCAGCTTGACCTGCAGCATTTTGGGAAGTTCTGCAATCTCGTCAAGCAAAATACTGCCGCCGTCTGCAAGCTCAAAGCGTCCCTTTTTATCACGGATGGCGCCGGAAAAAGCCCCTTTCACATGACCGAACAGCTCACTTTCAATCAGCCCTTCGGGAAGGGCGCCACAGTTAATCGGCACAAACGGCGCGCCTCCGCGCTGGCTTTCATTATGAATTGCCTTGGCAACCAGTTCTTTGCCTGTTCCGGTTTCTCCAAAAATGTGCACCGGGTAATCATAGCTGGCCACATCTCTAATCTGCCTGAACAGCATGAGCATTTTACTGTCCCGACCGATGATATTGGAAAACCCGGTGGATTCTGCAACACTTGCCTTAAGCTGTAACAGGTCAGTAATGTCCCTAAAACAGACCAGCACTCCGAAATCCCGGCTTTGGTTATCTTTCATCATCACATAAGACATTTCAACCTGCCGGGGCTCACCGTCTTTTGTCGTTATGGTTGTTGAATATTCGGCTCTGGCAGTCAACACCGAGTCGTTGGCAAGAAAAGTGCATTGCCCTCCGCAGAAAGGCATGCCAAACGCTTTATGGCACTCCTTACCAAGAATGTCTTTTCTGCTGTACCCGGTGATGTTTTCCGCCTCCCGGTTAAAATAAAAGATGCGCCGATTCAAATCGTGGGCAATGATGCCGTCCTTTAAATTGTCAAGAACCCGTTCCAGGTTCTTTTGATTGGATAATACTTTTTCAAGAGATAACTTAGGCATAATAAATATAGATAACTATTATGGGGATAATAGAAAGGAAATAACATAATTAACCGGTTTTATCAACCATGTAAATCATATTCAAACCATCTTACATGCGCAGGGGTGTAAGTGCTAAATCGTATTTAGCCGGATCATCGGGTGCCGTTTTCAAATCACCTGATGTTAGTATATTTCTATCATACCGGTTGCATTTAAGGTTCTATTGACCCATTTTACTATAATAGAGAATTCACTCTTTGGCTTTGATCATCCCCCCATATTGTAAAGACGATTGTACCGACCACGCCAAATGAAAATGCAACCAGAAAGTTGACGGCCGGTCCGAGCATCCACAGGAAGGCACCTGAAAATGCCGCGATGGAGACCACCACGTCACGGATGAGATAATACAGGCCGAACATGCCTGCCTTGCGATCTTCCGGCGCAAGATCCATGATCAACGCTTTCCGGGTGGGTTCACCAAATTCTTTTAACCCTCGCAGGATAAATGCAAGCACCAGCAGTTGAAACGACTGACAGAATAGAAGCACCAGGGGAAAGAGGGTAAAAAAGATAAAGGTTGTGACCACAAAGGGCTTCTTTGTGCTTTGGTCGACAAAATATGCCACCGGAACATAAATAAGCATCGCCACCACCATTTCAATACCGCTTAAAAAACCAAACTGGACGGCGGAAACGGGGTTTGCAATGGTCTTCATGCTCCATATTACCACAAAAGCATACGGAATCTGTTCGCAAAACCTTACCAGAATATCAGCAACAAGGAGTCGTTTAAGGGCGGGGCTCATGTAGCGTAACAGTTTTAGCGGATTTTTTTCCGGTGACACATACCCCTTTTGGGATGCCTGCCCATGATCGTCTTCGATCAGGCTTTGCTGAACGATGGTTGCCACCACGGATAACAGCAGTGCAACCACAAATGCGGCCCGAACGCCGTCACGCTCTCCCCATAACCCGATGCAAAGCCCTCCCATAATCGGTCCAAGCGCCATGGGGAATCTTCTCACCAGGGAAAGCATGGAGACCCCCATGGTTCTCTTATTCATTGGAAGCACCTTGGTAATCAGGCTCATGGTTGCCGGCAGCGATATGGCAGACCATGACAAAAAAAACACGGCACCCACCAAAACAGCCTGCCATAACGGAATAAAAATAACCATAAGATATCCACACATGGCAAAGAGGTTGAACACCAGCAGGGCTCTTTTGGTGCCGATTCTGTCGGAAAGATAACCGCCCGGATAGGCGTAAAGAGCGGATAAAAGATTATCAAGGCCGTTTAAAAGGCCTATGGAAATCACACTGCCGCCGATTGCGATCAAGTAAACCGGAAGAAACCGCTCGGCCATTCTCTCGCCCATACCCACCAGGATGACCATAAACAGCATGCCGATGGTGCTTCTGCCCAGGCCGAAAAATGCTAAAATGTGTGACAGGCGAGACATGGATATGATAAATCCTTAAAGAAAAACTTTCAGAAAATAGCCACCCCGGTACCGTCTAACTAAGCCACAGGTTGTAACTTCCATGGAAATTGTCATATTACTTTGAACGCCTGCATTTTTTATAATATCAACATATTTGTCAATATCTTCCTGTATATTATCGTATTTTGCGCATCCAGCCAAAACGTTCCTGCTTTAAAAAAAATCCCGCCTGAGCCTTTGTCCCCACGCTTGTTCAAACAAACCTTTTAGACCTCATATGTCGGGGAAACTCGCACCGCATGGAAAACTTCAGTCTCCATTTTGTCATGTTCTAGGCATAATTATTGCAATCAATAAAAGTTACTAAAAATAGGAAGATTTGATTGTTACACCATTTTTATTAAATCATGGGCGATTTAGATAGGGTTCACGAGATTCTATCGTTCCGCTGAAAATTGGAGTTGACCGCTTCTTTTTGTGTAGGTTGTGGGTTATTCGCCGATGCTTGGGGTTTTTCATTATGACAAGTAAAAGTGGAAAAAACAGTGTCAGGGAAATCGTCTTGCTGGGAGTATTCTGGCGTATATTGATCATTGAAGGAATACTGCTGATAGGGACACTTATATACGCGGCTTTAACCGAAGATAAGGGATCTGTAGAACTCTTCTGGTATGCCATAAGAATCTTATCCCTTGTAGCAATCATCGTTTTGTTCATGATGATTACGCTCAAGAGCTTCCTTGAAAAACGAATCATTTCACCTCTTGAAACCATTGCCTCTGCCAATCAGCGTTTCCAGAACGATGACTCCTCAGCAAGGGAGGTAAGCCTGCCCGGAGACGCCCCTAAAGAGATCAAGGGAATCCTTTCCTCCCGTACACAGATGTTGGACACCATACTGAAGATATCAGAGGAACGCCTGCACCTTGTCAAATTTATTCGAGACACCTTCGGTCGCTATCTTTCCAAAAAAGTGGTTGATGAAATCCTTGAGTCACCGAATGGCAGGGAAATCGGCGGAAGAAGAGAAACAGTGACGATCTTGATGTCCGATCTTCGCGGCTTCACCAGCCTGTCTGAAACCAGAGATCCCGAAGAAATGGTGCAGCTTTTGAATCGTTATCTTGAACGCATGTCAAAGGTCATTATGGAATATGATGGGATGATAGATGAGTTCATTGGCGATGCAATCCTGGCAGTTTTCGGCGTGCCCGAAAAACATGATGATGATCCTCTGCGTGCAATTGCCTGTGCCCTTGCAATGCAAAATGCGCTGATGGAATTGAATCATGAGCTGATGGGTGAAGGTTATCCTGCCCTTGAGATGGGAATAGGGGTCAACACCGGATCGGTCATTGTGGGCAATATTGGTTCAGAAATGAGAACAAAATACGGTATTGTGGGAACCACCGTTAACATCGCTTCCAGAATAGAATCCAATACTATTGGCGGGCAGGTTCTTGTCGGAGAAGCCACTTACCGTCTTGTCAAGGAGTGGGTGACCTCAGCTCCTACCCAGACCGTTATGATGAAAGGGTTAAAAAAGCCCCTGGTAATATATCCGGTAACTGCTATCGGGCCACCTTATGATGTTGATTTGGGCTTTCGGGTGGCCGGTAAGAAT
Source organism: Thermodesulfobacteriota bacterium (assembly GCA_034189135.1). Taxonomy (NCBI): domain Bacteria; kingdom Pseudomonadati; phylum Thermodesulfobacteriota; species Thermodesulfobacteriota bacterium. The sequence continues at coordinate 17,693 of JAXHVO010000074.1, forward strand.
GGTATTGAAATCAGCCTTCCCTTTCACTGCTGGAAAGTGGAACACAAAAAAATAGCGAGCGAATCCATGTCGGGGGAAACCATAACCCTCAACGATAACGAGATAACCGCGTCAATTGAAACCCGTCTTGAACCCCTGACAGATATTAAACTGATATTTGATTTCTGTACGGACGCCCATTGTTTTGACGATATTTATGCTAAGATTTTATCCTCTGAAAAACAAAAAGATAAAATGATCACCCTGCTCAGAATTACTTCTATCAACCAAAAAGACAGGGATATTCTCACGAAATGGATTTCAGAGATATCTTAAGCCTCGTAACCGGAGAACAAAACGAATAACTAGACAGGATAAATCAAATCCCAATCGCGTGCAACGTCTGACGCAGAAATGAATGAACCTTGATGCTATGATAGCTGAACAAGGCTCAGTAGACGCTGGTTGCATATCATGTTTGGTTTGATTTTTTTTCGTGGCAAGCATTCTTTTTGCTTTTGCATTTGCTCATGTAAGGATTCAAATGCCCAAACGACATATGGTAAAAACCAAATATAAAATTGCTCTGTCTCGCATCCTAATTGAACGACTGGCGTAAACACAGGAAGAAGGAAAACACCATGATGTTTCACAGGCACAAAATAGGTGTGGCTGCTCTGTTATGTTTTCTGATTGTGGGCTTGACAGCCACAGCCGCTCAAGGATTAGACCACAGCCTTTATGCCGGGTTGCTAAAGAAATATGTGAACCACGGCGCGGTGAACTATCAGGGGTTTAAAAATGCAGAATCGGTCCTTGATCAATATCTAAAGAAGTTGCAAAAAGTCGATTCCAAGATGCTGTCGCGCAATGAGCAATTTGCGTTCTACATCAATGCTTACAACGCCTGGACCATTAAGCTTATCCTCAGCGGATATCCTGGGGTGAAATCCATTAAAGAGCTGGGAACCCTGTTTAAAAGCCCCTGGAAAAAAAAGATTTGCCGTATTGACGGCAAAATCATGACCTTAGATGACATTGAGCATGGTATACTCAGACCGGAGTTTAAGGACCCACGGGTTCATTTTGCCATAAATTGCGCCGCTAAAAGCTGCCCTCCTTTGCGATCGGAGCCATACCACGGGGATGCATTAGACCAACAACTGGATGAAATGACTGGGGCGTTTATTAACCATCTTGAAAGCAATCGCCTGGAAAACCACATGCTTTACGTGAGCAGTATCTTTAAGTGGTTTAAGGAAGATTTCAATAACGATATCATCGGCTTTTTTTTGAAGTATGCAAAAGGGGATCTGAAAGGTCAACTGGAGGCCGATAAAGAAAAGATTAAGGTTAAGTACCTGGACTATAATTGGTCTCTTAATGGAAAATAGAAAGAAGGCAAGTGGTGGAAAACGACCCATTCGTCAAATTAAATAGGATGAGATTTGCCTCGCTCATAGCTGTTGCAACTGGCCTTATGTTGTCCAGTGAGTCTCTGGCTTTACTGGGAAACAACGCAGGCGTGGCGGGGATGTCCTTCCTGATTTTTATACCTGCAGCTATACTCCTTCACCTGGTCACTGCTTTCAGTTTGGGGGAAATAATGTCCCCTTTCCCTGGCCCAGAAGCTGAGGCTCGGTTCATAAGAATGGCTTTGGGTCCCGTATTTGCCATCGTTTTTCCTATCGGTGCGCGGGTTTTGTTCACCGTTTGCGCTGCTACCGGAATCCTGGCTACGGCCGGTTATGTGTTCAACGAGACGTTCCTTTTTTGGTTTCCAAACTTAGGTTTCTCCTTTTGTTTGCTGGGAATTCTGGTCTTAATAAATCTACTCGGATCTAAGTTTTCGAAGACAGCTCAGATTATGTTTGTCTCGGTGGCCATTTTGGGCCTCTTGGTATTGTCCATAGGAGGCTTGTCAGGATGGGAGAATGTTCCTTCAGTAGCAGAGAATGCCAACCCCCCGTTTTTCCAAATCGCACGGGCAGCATTGTTTGCTCCGGTTATTTTTTTGGGATATGATCTGGCTGGGATGACCATTGAAAGGACAAGGAGGCATCCCTTTGCTCTGGTGAAGGCCATGGTCGGAGGACTTTTGTTAGTTGGTTTGATATTCTATCTGTGGGGAGTCGTTTCCCTAAAATACGTATCACCCGGCAAATTAGCTGACACGACAATCCCTTATACGATTACAGCTAAAGCCATTATGGGCGAAAAGGGTAGGATTTTCATGGGAATAGTAATTCTGTCGGGCACCTGCGCTGCTGTAAATGCCTTATTTATGGCTGTTTCCAGAATGATTGCGGGTATGAGCACCCAGGGTCTCTTGCCATCTCTTTTGGGACCGGCCCGAAATGGCGCGCCGATTCCGCTTATCTTTCTGGGGATATGGACAGGGGCCATGATGGCTGTTGGGATGGCCGGAGAACCGGCATTGGCAGTATATACCAGGGCAGGTATGTGGCTTTGGCTTTTTAACTATGCCGTGATTCACCTTTGTGTTTTCATAATGAGCAGGCGTATGCCTGAAAAATCGAAACACATTCAGATTCGGGGTTATCGGGTATTTCCTATAGTCGCCTTTGCGGTATTGATTATGATTCTTGTTGGGCTGTTGTGGACCGATGATGAATCAATACTTCTTATAAAGTCTATTTTTTTAATTGTGGCCGGTCTCTCTTTTTACGGTCTACTATGGATTCGTTTTAGCGGAAAAGTGACAGGCTTATCAAAGTAGTAATACCTGGATCTGTTTCTTGGGCAGGAAGCAGAAAAACCATAACACGAAACATAAGGAGGAAAAAAGATGAGAGCAAGATTAGTTAGACTCGTTACAGGGATAATCGGTGTGGTTATATTATGTATGTTGGCCCAATCGGCCATCGCGGCTGAGGTTCCCAGGATGACAAAGGAGGAGCTCAAGGCAAAGATTGGCAATTCTGACGTTATAATCGTGGATGTACGAGCTGGAAAGGACTGGAAGGGAAGTGAGTTTAAAATCAAGGGAGCAGTCAGAGAAAATCCGTCAAAGTTTAGTCCCTGGGCTGAAAAATATCCCAAGGACAAGACCCTTGTGCTTTATTGCGCCTGACCAGATGAGGGTACTAGTGCCGGGACGGCACAGAAGCTTATGGGAAAGGGATACACAAAAGTTTACGCTCTCAAGGGAGGCTGGCACGAGTGGTTCAGGGCCAACTATCCCGTTGAAGAGAAGTAAACTATAAAGAGTCATATTCTATCTAAAACGCTGAGTGTTATCATGAAAATTGATTCTTTTATATTTCATACGAAAAGACATGCAAAAAGAAAGTTATCAGTCTGGAGACTACCGCTTCTTTATCTCATTATCTTTGTCCAAGCCCCGGTCGCGGCGGAATATTTGACTGATGCGGCTAAGAAACGCAAAATTGATGAAATGTACCAAGGTTACCAAAAGGATTTTCCCACAGTAAAGGATTTTTCGGCAGAGCTGACCCTTGAGATTATGGACCGGAAAAAAATAATTCTGGTGGATATCCGAAAAACCAAAGAGCAGGCCGTGTCTATGATTACCGGGGCAATTACGGAAACGAAGTTCAGGCGAAACCTTTCCGCGTATCGGGACTATATCGTTATCGGATACTGCACCATCGGTTCAAGAAGCGGTAAACTGGCTTCCAAGCTCAAAAAGAAAGGCATCAGGATGTTTAACATGCGGGGAGGAATACTGGCCTGGCTCCATGCCGGGGGAATCGTTCATAAGGATGGCAAGCCGGTGAATCGGGTGCACGTATACGGCAGGAAGTGAGATTTGGCTCCTGTGACCATAAAGCCTGTGTGGTAATTACCACTTTGAAGGCACGTGTTTATCTGCGTTAAAAAAATTATAAACCAGTACAATGGGGAGGACCTCATGGCAGAATATGATTTTGATATTGGGATAATCGGTGGTGGCTCCGGGGGGCTTACCGTTGCGGCAGGGGCATCCCAGTTTGGAGCCAAAACACTCCTGGTAGAAAAAGAGAATGAACTGGGGGGCGATTGCCTCCACTTTGGCTGCGTTCCCAGTAAAACCCTGATCAAATCCGCTCATATCTATCATTTTATGAAAAATGCAAAAGAATTTGGCCTTCCCCAAACGGAATTACCACCGGTGGATTATAGGCAGATTGCAACAAGAATTCAATCGGTGATCCGCACCATTCAGAAGCATGATTCTGAAGAAAGATTCTGCTCTCTGGGTGTAAAGGTGGAATTCGGCAGCCCGACCTTCTCCGACGAACACACCATCCGGTTAAACGGAAAAACATATTCAGCCAAGAACTGGGTGATCTCAACGGGCTCATCACCTGCAATTCCTCCCATTGAGGGCCTGAATCAGACCCCATATATCACCAATAAAGAAATTTTTTCTTTGGACCATCTGCCCGAGTCCATGGCTATACTGGGCGGTGGCCCCATTGGAATCGAGATGGGCCAGGCGTTTTGCCGTCTGGGAACGAAAGTGTTTATTATTGATCGTGACAATCAGATCCTTGTCAAAGAGGACAAGGATATGGCGGATGGAGTTATGAATGTGATGCGTTCCGAAGGAGTTGTATTCCATCTAAACGCTTCCATTGAAGCAACCAAAAACAAAGGCTCTGAAAAAGAAGTCATTATAAAGGATGCGGATGGGAACACCAGGCGTTTGAAGGCGGAGTCCATACTTGTTGCTCTGGGAAGAAGTGCCAATGTTGAAGGGCTTGGCCTGGAAGATATCGGCATTGAATCTAGCCCAAGAGGCATTAAGGTGAATAACCGGTTGAAAACAAAACACAAGCATATTTATGCGGCAGGTGATGTGACCGGTGGATATCAATTTACCCATGCCGCAGGATATGAGGGGGGCATTGTGATCAGCAATGCCATTTTACATTTTCCCCGAAAGACCGACTACACCTTTCTTCCATGGTGTACTTACACAGATCCCGAACTTGCCAGCATTGGCATGAATGAAAAGGCCGCCAGGGCAGCCGGAATTAAATATTCCATTTGGACGGAAGCCTTCAAAGATAATGACCGCAGCCTGGCAGAGGGCGAAAGGATTGGAAAGATAAAGATGATCCTGGATGAAAAAGAAAAACCCCTGGGCGTTCAGATTTTAGGGCCCCATGCCGGAGAACTGCTCGGGGAGTGGGTGGCTGTCTTAAACGGAAAAGTGAAGCTTTCCACCCTGGCTGCTGCCGTTCACCCCTATCCGACGATTGGTGAGATCAACAAGCGTGTGGCCGGCTCGTTCTTTTCTCCCAAAATATTTTCTGAAAAAATAAAAAAGGGGCTTAAATTTTTCTTTCAGCTCAAAGGCAGGGCCTGTGAGCTGAAAGAATAGGCACTAAGGAGCAAAACCATGGAAGCAGCCACACCACAAACGGTAAAAAGCCGGAGTCGAGCCCTATTCAAGGCGGGCATCTTTCTTGGGTTTATTATTTTGGCCATTTACCTGATTCGTTTTACCCCGATTAAGAATTATCTTACCGCACAAGCCCTGGGGGACTTTCTGGAAATAGCAGGATACTGGGCGCCGGTGCTGTTTGTGTTGATCTACACCGTTGGGGTTTGTGTGTTTTTGCCGGGAACATTGCTGACCGGTCTGGGAGCCGCCATTTTCGGAGCTTACTGGGGCTTTTTATATGTCTGGATCGGAGCCATGTTGGGCGCAAGCGCTGCATTCTTTATCGGACGAACCCTGGGAAGGGAGTTTGCTGCCTCGCTGATCGGAGACCGGCTTAAAAAATATGACGATGGCATCGAACGAAACGGTTTTGCCACAGTACTTTACCTGCGCCTGGTCTATTTCCCGTTCACACCCATGAATTTCGGTATGGGGCTAACCAAGGTACACTTCCGTGATTATTTTTCCGGTACCGGTTTAGGTATTATAGTGGGAACATTTATTTTCACGTTCTTTATCGGAACATTAAAAGAGGTATGGGCATCCGGTAACTGGGGAGAGCTGATATCTTTTAAGGTTTTCTTTTCAATCGGATTGTTCATCTTTTCATTCTTCATCCCAAAGATCATTAAGGCGGTAAAGGGAGAGAAATAAGTTAATATGCCTTTGTATGTTTTTAAATGCATATATTTGATAAGCAATTGAAAGAAAGAGCTTTTCATACAAGGTGAGCCAGTTTCAAAATGTTCAATTTTGTTCGAGATCAAGGAAGGTGAAAATTTTAACCACAGGAATACATGGAGTATTTCGAGGATTAAAATTTGAGCCTGACGCAGATATCGGACAAAAGGGGACGTTTTGAAATTGGCTCAGGAGGATATTAAATGCAACTAGCGATAATCGGATTGGGTCGAATGGGTATGAATATGGCAAAAAGACTTTTGCAGGGAGGGCACCAGGTCGTCGCTTTTAACCGAACACCAGGCAAGACCGACCAGTTGGCCAAAGAAGGGGCAATCGGAGCCTACTCTATTTCCCAGGTGGTGGATAAACTTTCTCCTCCCCGTATCGCATGGATCATGCTGCCGGCCGGCTCCGCGGTGGATAAACATATCAACCAGCTAAAAAAAATACTGTCTCCCAACGATATTGTGATTGACGGTGGAAACACCTATTACAAGGACGATATTCGAAGGAGCACCCTGCTTGCCAAAAGTGATATTAATTTTATGGATGTGGGTGTCAGCGGAGGTATATGGGGCCTGGAAAAAGGCTATTGCCTGATGATTGGCGGGGAAAAACAGACTTACCGGTATGTTGAGCCCATATTTAAGACCCTGGCCCCCGAAAAAGGATATCTTTTTTGCGGAGGTGTGGGTGCCGGACATTTTGTTAAAATGGTCCATAACGGCATTGAATACGGCATGATGCAGGCCTACGGTGAAGGATTCGATATTTTAGAAGCATCCCCTTACGGTGAGTCACTGGACTATGCCGCAGTGTCGCACCTTTGGAATCAGGGGAGTGTGGTTCGCTCATGGTTACTTGAACTGATGGAATCCGCCTTTGGAGACGATCCTAAACTTTCGGATATCAGAGGGTATGTGGAAGATTCGGGAGAAGGCCGCTGGACCATACAGCAGGCGATCGAAACCGGCGTATCGGCACCGGTCATTGCTTTATCTTTAATGCGCAGATTTCGATCTCAAGTACAGGATTCTTTCTCAGATAAAGTGGTGGCCGCCCTTCGACGGGAGTTTGGCGGGCATAAGACCAAAGCGGCAGGCATGAAGTGAAAAGTCAGGTAATGGATGAGAAAAAATATTCACATGATTCACAAGGATAAAATACTCAACAGCGGAAATGCCACTATAGCCGGAGCGACCGCCCCGAATCTTGAGATTCCCCGTGAATCCTGCCTCATAGATGGCATTCCGGACTCCTGTATGATCGTTATTGTAGGTGCATCGGGTGATCTAACCGCCAGAAAAATTATCCCTGCTCTTTTTAATTTATACCTGAATAAGGGCTTGCCCGATCCCTTCCATATTGTTGGATGTGCCCGTACAAAGCTGACCCATCATCAATTCAGAGACAAGATGAAAACCGCCATGCTGACCTCAGGAAATCTTGATGTAGCAAAATGGGAGGCCTTTGCCCAATTGCTCCACTATCAGGCTCTTGACTACATGGAACCCTCTTCTTTTGTAAAATTGGCCGGAACTCTCAGAAAACTGGATAAAAAGCACGGCACCGGAGGAAACAGGGTCTTTTATTTAGCCATTCCCCCGGCTCTTTATAAATCAACCGCACAAAAGCTGGGCATGACCGGCCTTTCCGTTGAACACGAAGAGGATAACGGTTGGTCAAGTATCGTGGTGGAAAAACCATTCGGCCGTGACCTGAACACCGCCATTGATCTGGACCGAACCCTTCATGAGTACTTCCAGGAGCATCAGATCTTCAGGATTGATCACTATTTGGCCAAAGAAACGGTGCAGAATATTTTGATGTTCCGTTTTGCCAATGCTATTTTCGAGCCGATATGGAACAGAAGGTACATTGATCATGTGAGTATCACCGCGGCCGAAACCTTAGGGGTGGAACACCGGGCAGGGTATTATGAGCAGGCCGGGGTTTTGAGAGATATGTTTCAGAACCATATGATGCAACTTTTGGCCCTAACGGCCATGGAGCCCCCCTCCCTTTTCCAGGCGGACCGGGTTCAGGATGAAAAGGTTAAGGTATATCGATCCCTCAGGCCTTTTCCCACCGGCGATCTCCAAAACCACCTGGTTCTTGGTCAGTATGGAGCTGGATCCATCGGCGGGAAAAGGGTTCCGGCTTACAGAGACGAACAGGGAGTCCGTAGTGATTCCTTGACCCCCACCTTTGCCACCATGGAAATTTTCATCGACAATTGGCGCTGGCAGGGTGTTCCATTTTACCTTGCTTCGGGAAAAAGACTGGCTAAAAAGTTAACCGAGATCATTATTCAGTTTAAAGAAGTTCCCCACTCCTTGTTTCGCCGGACGCTCGGGGAACAGATCATTGCCAATCGCCTGATGTTAGGGATCCACCCGGATGAAGCAATATCACTCACCTTCCAGACCAAGAATCCCGGGGCCAAGATATGCCTCAGATCCGTAACCATGGATTTTCATTATCATCAGAACTATACCGGTCCCAACCTGGATGCCTACGAAAAAGTGCTGTTGGACTGCATGATCGGGGATCATATGCTGTTCTGGCGCCAGGATGGTGTGGAGCTTTGCTGGTCCTTTCTCACCCCTATTTTAAAAGAATGCGAAACATGTGAAAATCACGGCGACAACCTGCTTACATACGACTCAGGGACATGGGGGCCAACAGGGACGAGCGATTTGTTTAACCAAAGATAAAAATCTGACGATTGGACAATACATAAGGAGGTGTTCAGCCATGGAAACTTATTATAAACCGGAAGATCTTCCAAAGTTCGAAGAGATCGGGAAGGAAGCGCAGGATCTGGCCAAAAAGTTTTTTGATTATTATGGGGCTGTATTTTCTGAAGGGGAACTCACAGAAAGGGAAAAATCACTCATCGCTCTTGCCGTGGCCCACACCATTCAGTGTCCCTATTGTATTGATGCATACACCCAGGCCTGTCTGGAAAAGGGATCGAATCTAGGCGAAATGACGGAGGCGATCCATGTGGTAACGGCCATAAGGGGTGGCGCATCTCTGGTACATGGTATTCAGATGCGTAACATAGCCGAAAAACTGTCTTTGTAACAACACGTATAGGGAAACTGCAAAAATGTATTCCGAACGATCACCACACACAACAGAAACGGATGTACAAAAAAGATGTCCAGCCATAGGGCCTTTTCGCCAGACCCTGAGCAGGCATGCTCTCAAATTGGAGCGTAATCAAACAACGACCTTACAGGTTAATTTGGGTTTTCTCTGCAATCAGGAGTGCCGTCATTGTCACCTCTCCGCCGGACCAGGCCGTAAAGAGAATATGAATTCGAAAACCGCGGACCTGATTGTGGATTATGCCAAAAGAAGTTGCTTTGAAATCATAGATATTACGGGAGGTGCCCCTGAACTGAACCACAATCTTGTTTCCCTCATTAAGAGACTCTCTCCCCTTGCGCCAAGAATCATGGTCCGATCCAACCTCTCTGCCCTTAATGATGGCAGCCGCGACCATCTGTTTGAACTGTTTAAAAAACATGGTGTGGTGATAGTGGCTTCTTTCCCTTCCCTGAATGAAAGTCAGACTGAATCACAGCGTGGCCGGGGTATCTTCCGTTTGAGTATCGATGCGTTAAAAAAACTGAACTCCCTTGGGTATGGGAAAAAAGGAACCGACCTGGAACTGAACCTGGTCTCAAACCCTTCGGGAGCGTTTCTCCCTTCATCACAAACTGAGACCCAAAAGCGATTCCGACAGGTCATGCTGAAAAAGTGGGGGATTACTTTTAATCATCTTTTTACTTTTGCCAATGTCCCCCTGGGTAGATTTCGCGAGTGGCTTTTGCAATCAGGAAACCTGGATAATTATATCGAAAAACTGGCTTCGCATTTTAATCCGTGTGCCGTTAAAGAGGTCATGTGCCGGACCATGCTATCTATTTCATGGGACGGCTATCTTTATGACTGTGATTTTAATTTAGCCCGGCGGCTTTACATGGGAGGGCGGAAGATACACGTTTCCGATATGTCAGGACCACCGCAACCGGGAAACCCTATTGCTGTCTCGGACCACTGCTATACCTGCACCTCAGGGGCGGGTTTTACATGAGGTGGAGCCATACAGACCTGAGTTCAGGCTGGAATCAGGCGTTCAGTGGGTAAAAAGAAGGATACCGTGAATATAAAACTTTTTGAGAAATGACCAGCAAACCGATCATCATAATCGAGTCCGGTGTTACAACCCTGGCACGCAAAGGCGCAGAGATATTTTCCCAGGCCGCCTCAGAAACTGTTGCAAAAAGTGGACGTTTTGCCGTAGCCATATCCGGTGGCTCTACACCGAGATCCATGCACCGCCTGTTAGGAGAACACCCTTTTAAATCGGCTATCCCCTGGGACAAAACAGATCTTTTCTGGGTAGATGAGCGCTGTGTTGCAAAAAACCATCCTGACAGCAACTTTGGTGCGGCAAAAAAAGACTTCCTCGCTCGTGTTCCCATCCCCCGGGGACATATTCATCCCCTGCGGGATGATCTTTCCCCTGAGGAGGGAGCACGTTGGTATCAGCAAAAGCTGGTAACATTTTTTCAACTAAAAGAGCACGAATTCCCCCTTTTTGATCTGATTTTCCTGGGAATCGGAACGGATGGACACACGGCCTCTTTATTTCCGGGACAAAGTGCCTTGAATGAAATGAAAAGATGGGTGGTGGCGGTTAAGGGAGGAAAACCGGATGTCCGCCGTCTGACCCTGACCTTTCCGGTGATTAACCGGGGAAAGCAAATTGTGTTTATGATTTCCGGGAAGCAAAAAGCCTCAGTGGTGAAATCAGCATTAACAGGTATTCCATCCGGACTGCCGGCACAACGTGTTCAACCAATAACGGGCAAATTGATATGGCTGTTGGATCGTGAAGCTGCATCTTTGCTTGAATGAAAAAGGAGGAAAAGATCTTGACAACAGCCATCAGAAAAAAAAGGCACACTTTTAATTATACTGAAATGATAAAAAACAAAATCACCGGGTTTGGGGCTGATCTGGTCGGTATTGCCGATATTGAGCCATTGAAAGGGCTCAGAATAGAGCCGCCCGGATTGCTCGATCCTTTTACCAGTGCCGTTTCAATCGCCGTTAAGCTTCCTGTGGCAGTATTTGAGCAAATTGATGACCGCCCGACACCCATTTACAAATCAGTCTACACCACCGCTAATCTCATTTTAGATGAGATTGCTTTTCGCACCGCAATGGCCTTGCAAAACGATGGCTTTCATAGCCTCCCCATTGCTGCATCCCAGGTTCTGGATACGGAAAACTGGTATGCGGCCATCAGCCATAAGGCAGTGGCACGAATGGCCGGGCTGGGGTGGCAGGGCAAAAATCTGCTTCTGATCACCCCTCAATACGGCTCCAGGGTTCGCCTTGCCACTATACTCACCCAGGCCCCTTTGGATGTGGATGGTCTTGTTAAAAATCGCTGCGGAGACTGTACCGCATGCTTTGATGCATGCCCGGCTCAGGCCATAAAAGGCGTAAATACCCAAACCCATTATAACAGCAGGAATGAAGCCATGTATTTTTCCAGATGCGTGGAAAAGGTTACCGGCGAATTCGCCCAAATCCCGGAAGTTGGCGTACCCATTTGCGGAATTTGTATTAAAGTTTGTCCGTTTGGGCGGAAAATGCATGCCAAAGAAACAAATGAAAGATAGATATGAACAGAAATCAAAGCACTTCAACCGATCGGCTGATCATCTTCGGACGCTATCCGGTTCCGGGGCGAAGCAAGACCCGTTTGATTCCCGCCCTGGGCCCGGCGGGGGCTGCTGATCTTCAGCGTCGGCTTACGGAGGATATCTTGGGAACGGTCAGAAGGTTTGCAAGACCTCGCAAAATCGAAGTGGAGATCTGTTTTGCAGGTGGCAGCAAGCAGAAAATGAGTCGATGGCTCGGCTCAAAAGAAACCTTGTCTCGACAGGTACCGGGAAACCTTGGCGAGCGCATGCAGTCTGCATTCTTAAATGCATTTCAAACAGGTGCAAAACGGGTGGTTCTCCTAGGCACCGATATCCCTCAGCTTAATACGGACCACCTTAAACAGACCTTCAATGCCCTGGCCGAAACTGATGTGGTGATTGGACCGAGCACCGATGGCGGGTACTGGCTGATTGGGGCAAATCAGCCTGTTGATCTGTTCAAGGGCATTCAATGGAGCACCGATGTGGTATTCAGTCAAACACTTGCCCTGGCAAAAAAACAGGGGTTAAGGGTGAAAACCCTCAGCCCTCTCCATGATATTGACACGCCGGAAGATCTCAACCAGGTGCTTCCCGGATGGAAGGAGATAAAAAATGTTTGACCTAAACGAATCTTTTATAAGGCTGTTGCTCTTTTGGGGAGGACTCCTTTTCTTTTTTTCACTGGAACTTCTGGTTCCTTATAGGTCCAGCTCGGTATCCAAATTGAAACGCTGGATAAACAATATCTCGTTCACCATATTTAACAGCATCTTGCTGAACCTGATTTTCTCAACAGCAATGGTAAGCACGGCAGCGTATGTGCAAACCAATGAATTGGGCATGCTCAATATGATTGAAGGACCCGCTTGGCTCAAGCTCATTGCCACAGTGGTTTTCATGGATTTCATGTTGTATGTCTGGCATCTTTTGAATCACAAGGTCCCGTTTTTATGGCGGTTTCACCGTGTTCATCACTCCGATTTGAACATGGATGTCTCCACCGCGACCCGCTTTCATATTGGAGAACTGTCCATATCAGCCGTCATCAGGATCGGTCTCATCTATTTTTTAGGAGCCAGTTACCTGGGAGTATTGATATATGAAAGCGCAGTGGTGCTGAATGTCCAGTTCCATCACAGCAGCCTGAAGGTTCCCCAACGGCTCGAAGCCATCTGGTTGGTTTTGTTTGTACCGCCTTCCATGCACCGAATACACCATTCCGTAGTGATTAAGGAAAGGGATACAAACTACGGCGCCATATTTTCCATCTGGGATCGGATACTAGGCACCATGCTTGTCCATGTAAACCAGAACAGAATACGAATTGGTGTAGGGGCCTATCGCAATCCGGATAAGCTGAATTTCCACCAGTTGTTGGCCATGCCTTTTACCAAACCGGTTAAGTGAAAGGTTATGAGCTCGTAAAAAACTTGAATATGCCGCTTCACGGCACTGTAACAGAAAATTACTTGTTTATCATATCAAGATATTATCATTATTTGAATATCGAACAAGAAATTTCCATTGATGAAGTGTTGAATCGTTCCAATCTTTCTCTCTTATTAAAATGATAGAATGCCTAACTTCGACATTCATCATTCCTTGTTCGATATTCTTCGGTTCAAAAACATTAGTACAATTCATTTTATTCAAAGTTTATAACTTTTCGTCTATCAACACTGTAGACAAGGGAGAATACCATGAAATTTGACAAGCCTATTACACGCAGAGAATTAATCGGAAAGCTTTTGCGCTGGTCAGGATATGTGACCTTTGCCGGCGCCGCTCAATGGTCCTTATACCCGCTGCCCGATGCATGGGGGGCAAATAAAGGGTTTATGATTGAGGGCTTCGGTCAACAGATGGCTTTACCGTGAAAGATTTAACCAGAAAGGTGTTTGAAGCCGCAGGGGGAATCCAACGCTTTGTCTCACGCCAGGATGTGGTGGCAATCAAACCGAACATATCCTGGGCCCGGCATCCGCAGCTTGCAGCCACGACCCATCCCGAGGTGCTGACCGCCGTCATCGAGCTGTGTCAGGAAGCCGGTGCCAAGCGAATTCGAATTGTCGATCATACCATCCACGATGCCAGGCGATGTTTTGCCGTGACCGGTGCGGGAAAGGTGGCTAAGGAAACGGGAGCCGACCTGGTTTACCCAAGATCATCTTTAATGAAAAAGATGAAATTAAAGGGCAATCGTCTGGATGTGTGGCCGGTGTTCACTCCCCTGGTGGAAGCGGATAAGGTGATCAATCTCCCGGTAGCCAAGCACCACTCCCTCAGCTCCCTCACTCTGGGAATGAAAAACTGGATCGGGGGAGTCGGAGGCAGCCGCTGGTCGTTGCACCAGGATATCCATCAGAGCATTGTCGATCTGGCACAGTTTTTTAAGCCTGAAATTACTCTGATCGATGCCATTCGTATTATGACTCAAAACGGGCCTTCCGGAGGCAGCACCAATGATGTGACGTTTAAAAACACCTTGATTCTGAGCGATGATCCGGTTGCAGCCGATGCCAGAGCAAGCATGCTTTTCGGCATAAAACCGCAAAGAATCGGATATATTCACCTGGGCCAAAAAGCGGGCTTGGGCACCTATGATTTAACAAAACTTCAAACCAAAAGGGTGGTCCTATGAAAATCCGGCATCTGGTCTGGCTTAGAAGAGTAATTCAAACGGCTTTTTTGTGTCTGTTTCTATTTCTTCTGGTTGAAAGCAGACTTTCCCAGGATATTTATATGGATTATTCCATCGCTTTTTCCACCGGTAAGGATATCAGGCTGGACCAGCCGGTGACCTTTTTTTTTAAACTCGATCCGCTTATCGGTTTGACCTCTCTTTTGTCAGGGCATCGTCTTATAGCTGGATTTCTCTTGGGCTTGGGTGTGCTTCTTATCACTATTTTCCTGGGCCGGGTGTTCTGCGGCTTCATTTGCCCGTTTGGAACCATTCATCATGCGATCGGCAGTATTCGTCCGGCTCTTAAGGGGAATCGGATGATACGAGCCAATCAGAAGACTGAGGCACAGAAGATCAAGTACTTTTTACTTATGCTATTGTTGATCGGTGCCGTGGCCGGCCTGAATCTGTCCGGGCTGATGGATCCCATCGCCTTATTGTTTAGATCCTTGGCCCTGGCGGTGCTTCCCGGCCTCGGCGCAGGGCTCCGTTTGCTTTTCGACGCCATGGCCGGCAGCGATATCAAGGCATTGAACCTGATCAGTTATGGTGCGGAAGTCCTGCTGTCGCCGGTCTTCGGATACCATGTTCAGGCCTATCAAACAGCCGGGTTCATCGGATTGGTCTTTCTGATTATTCTGTTTCTCAACCGGATCCGGCCCCGCTTCTGGTGCCGCGTGCTTTGTCCTCTCGGCGCACTGATGGGTATCTTTTCAAGGGTCAGCCCGCTTAAACTGAAAAAGTATAAAGATAGATGCACAAATTGTAATTTGTGCGTCAAACACTGACAGGGAGCGGCTTCTCCTCATCCGGATCAGGTTTGGGAGGCTGCCGAATGTCTCGCCTGTTTCAACTGTCAAAACATATGCCCTGAGGAAGCGCTCGCTTTTTCTTTTGCCTGGCCACTTAAATTAAACCGAAAACCGGACATCGGCCGACGCGCGGTGATGGGGGGTATTCTGGCCGGTATCTCCCTACCGCTTCTGGGAAGACTTGATGGACGCATGGACAAAGTGGTGGATTCTCGACTCATCCGGCCACCCGGTTCTCTATCGGAGAAGGATTTTCTGCAGCTTTGCCAGCGATGCGGGCTGTGTATGAAGGTTTGTCCCACCAATGTGATCAATCCCACCCTTGGAGAAGCCGGAATGGCGGGCTTCTGGACTCCCCGTTTAATCATGACGCAAGGATACTGCGAATACACCTGTTCCCTGTGTGGAAGTGTTTGTCCAACCGGGGCCATTGCCGACATTACCACCAAAGACAAGATCGAGCGGCCCATCAAAATCGGATCGGCCTATGTGGACAGAGGCCGGTGTCTTCCCTGGTCCGGAAACGCGCCCTGTATCGTATGTGAGGAGGTTTGCCCCACCTCTCCCAAAGCCATTTACTTAAAGAAAGAGACCCTGTTCCGGCCGGGCGGGAAAAAGCTAACCGTGCAACTGCCCTTTGTTGATCTAAAACAATGCGTGGGTTGTGGTATTTGCGAAAACAAATGCCCGGTCAAAGGCCTGCCGGCCATCCGAACCATCAGCGCCGGAGAATCCAGATCTCTGGAAAACCAGATTCTTTTGTGAAAAACATTGGATATGGCTCCTATACTAACTTAAGATTTCCGTTTACTGATTTGAAATAGATTGATCACAGACTCACACAGACGGATACAGTCAGAAAAAACAATAGTGAAATATATCATATTTCACGGAACAGATCTTTGCTCTATCCGACTACGTCCAGCGAAAAGCCGTATGCCCTATAGGATAAAATAATCATTATTGCATCAGCCTTCTTATGAATCGTCGAGGCTTTTCGTATAGTCTCGATGATCTCTGTCAATAGGCTATGCAACGCCCCTCTCCGATGACGATAAATGGTGCCCAAAAAAACGGATGGGCGTAGCTTGCTACAATCTCCCCTGTGGCATGATCTTTCAGCCCAGGCCCATCCATTAGTTTAACCATCGATTTTTGATGTGCAAGCGCCCTTGAAAGGGATATGTCTTCCTTTTGATATCGGAAGAGTTCGGTGGTCAGCTTGTAGGCCGAGGTTGTCTCCACCGGCCACATGGTGACCAGCAGCGCCCGGGCACCGGAATAGAAAAATGCCCGGCCCAGACCACTGACCGCCTCGTTACCGATGCCGTCCCCGGCCCCAGTATCGCAGGCACTTAGTACCACTAGATCTGCATCCAGCTTGAGGGTTAAAATTTCTCCCAAGGTCAAAAGACCGTCTTCATCCAGTTCGGTCACCTCCGGCGCGGAAAAGGCCAGGGCCGGCTGAGTCAGACCATCCAGGTCCCCAGGTAAAAGCGCATGCGTGGCAAAGGCCAGAATCTTTTTCCGTGAAAGATCCTTTGACTTGATGGTGGCCTCAGTTGCCGCTTTTCCCAGAAACACGTCCCGCGAAGGATCGGCCTTAAGGATTGCAGCGATTTTCCGGATCTCATCGGCGGTATCCGGAAGTCGGCAAAGCTGTTCGATACGAACCGATGATAAGTTGGAGTTGTCCAGTTCATCGCCCTTGTCACTGATCCTGATACCACGAATGGCGATATCACCCGACAACACGCTTCTCTGTGACAAGATGGATTGTGTAACCGGCGACTCCTGTAATTGGGCCAGGCTGAAAATAGGATCGCCAAATCCTGCAAATGGTTCGCGCGTCGGGTCAGGTGCGGGAAGCTTTCGCAGGGTCAGCAGCATGGCAGCTGACGGAAGCCTGGTAATGGAAGTCTTGCGGATCAGCCAGGGCACGTGCCGATATTCTTCAAAACGCAGGGTACCTCCAGGAACTGATTTTACCTTCTTTATTGGAAGTACGCCCAGGGGAACCTGGTCCAGCGGCCCATTGATAACCACCAACAGGTTTCGGGCATTCCCCCAACTTGATATCACTGGTCGCAGCATGCGATCATAAATCTCGTAAGCGGTTTCTATGTCGAATTCGGGAATCTCGCTCAGCATCCGGACATTGGGCCGCAGGGCCCGACGCAATCGGCTGACTTTTTGCCGTAAAGCCTCTCTTCCCAGGTCGATGACCGCGAAGGCGGGGTCTCCCCTAGGGGAGATTGCCCAGATACAGGTCTTGTCTTCCAGGGTCCAGATTGCGATAAAGGCCTCTTCGGATGCAAGCTGCTCCTGGATCTGTGCTATACCAGGCGCCCTGGGACGAATGTAACCGGCGTATTTGGGAAACTCTTTCTCGATGTGGGCAATAATGGATATGCGTGCATCCACCAGAGACTGGATGTCGCGTTTTAAGGTCCGCAAAGCCGCGCTCTGAGCACCTCTCGACGCAGCCAAGGCATTGTGAAAGGCCGCCTCAAGACTTCTCAGCTTTTTGCCGGCATCCTGTTCCTGGCGAACCAGCTCGGCAAGTTCCGGATTGGTAAGGGAGGCAGCCCGTGCACTACTCTCGTCCAGGGCGCTGTTCACCCGGTTGTACCTGGCATCGGTAAGCTTGAAGATCTCATCGACGATGTCGATACCATATGCCTTTTCTTTTTGCTGCGAGTAGATTTTAAGCAGCATATCGATATAAAATTGTAGCAAGGTGTTGGCCCGTCGACGTTTTTGAAAGTTACTGTCGGGGGCCTTGATGATGGCTACCAAGTCGGGAATCGCTTTTGAAAACCGTTCATGGGCCGCACGAAACTTATGGTTGTCGTGTAAAGCCATAGCCTCAAGTGCCAGGATTTCGGCAATGTCGTAGGGGTTTTCCAATCGAAAACGCCGATTAAAGCTCCTGGCTTCCCGGATCAGTTTCTCGGCTTCCGGGATTCGCTGGTTTTTGATCAGGCATAAAATCAGGCCAGGATTTCTTCCGGTATGGCGCCGATATAAATACAGGTTGTTCTGCATGCCGGCAAGGGCCCTGTCGTAATAATTTATGGCCGCAGAAAAGTTATACGCGGCGCTCAGTACGTCAGCCCTGAATAGCTGGGCTCTGATCATGATCTCTTCTTCGAGGGACAGCTTTAGATGCTCCAAAATTTCAACCTGGGTGGTTGAAAGAATATCGGCATTGGGTAGGTCACCCTTGGCCAGCATGATCTCTCCTATGGTCCGCACCGCAGCAGCGGTGATGCCGGATCGCTTGCCGTAAATACCCATGGCTTCACTGACGGCAACGCGGGCCTCCCTTTCTGCTTCAACCATTCGGCTCTGGTGCATGAGATTGTTGGCTAGGGCAAGCCGGGCATAGACCGCACCCAGCGGTAGCATCTTACGCTGGGTGTAATAGTAGTTAAGCACCCGGGCACGGAGGTTATAGGCTTTGGCATACTGGCCTTTAGCTTCAAGCAGTTCAGCCTCGGCGGCTATAATGTCGTTCTTGGTACCTTGATCCACCAGATCACCCCCGTAAGCAGTCATACTGTACCGAAACCAACTCGGAAACGACTTATAATAGCTGTAAGCCTTTTTTATAGATTGGCCTGCTCGCGAAAAATTACCCATGCGATGCTGCACCCGGCTTTGAAAAGCCAGGTAAGGCCCTCTTCGCCAGGCCCCTTCGTGGATCATTCCCATAGCGGTCTTGCTAAGATCGATTGCTACTTCGTATTGCCCAGCGCGCATTTCCAGTTCGGCAAGCCAGCGATATAGATTCGAATCCTTAAGGTCGGCCGACATGCCGATATAAATTGCCCGGTGAAGATCGTCGCTTGACTCGCTGAAGCGGTTGAGCTCAAAACGAGCGTGCCCGCGGGATTTATAAAACTGAAACAGGTCACCTTGACTCACGCCGGCCGGAGTAGGATAATCGGCCCGACGCAAAATATCCGCCATATGATCCTGACCGGCATCCTGCTTGCTATCCAGCAGGGCTATGATATCGTCCATTTTCCGGGGTGGGGGCTCCAGAGGAACACTCTGCATGCTGAGCATTACATCGCGGGCTTCCTCGAAACTCATCTTGCATTGCTCGGTGGTTTTGCAGGAAACGATCAGCATTAATGCAGCTAAGGTCAGGCAGATTCTTGACATTTTCATGGTTTGACACCTCCAGTTGTGCGATCAAGGAAATGAAGCCTTAACCGTCAAATCGATAAAAAGTGAATCGTTCATGCCACAGTGTTCAGACAGGTGAGGTAGAGATTAGATGCAGGATAAGAGCAGATACTCAATGTTATAAACTGGTCGCAACCAGTGAAGCTGGCCGACTGTAACTATCGTAAAGAATGTCCATAACTTTAAAATGTGGAATGGTTAAATCTTCGTTTTGCTTTATGCTTTCTGACTTCGTTAAGTGATTAAATTGTTTAGTTATTAAGTAATTGCTGCACTGATCATATCTTTTATTTGTTTTAAGCGCAAATACTTTAATGGCCTACTGTCGTAATAATTTATTCACCTCACAGCTTTTCCCACTAAACGGAGTTGTGCCTGAGAGCCAGAGTTCACAGAGAAAAAATATCTTTTGGTTTGCCACCGTGAAGGACTGCAATTAAAAAAGCCTGTTGTTTAGCGAATAACGAAATCTCATATTATCTTATAATTTAAGATAATTATACCGTTTATCGTTTTAAAACAAACAGTTTAATGCTATCCAGTATTTTTAAAGTTGATTCAATACAGTGTTACCCCAATTGAGCGAAAAAAAGTAGTAATAACCATCTAAAAAAGCTGGAAAAGCCTTTAGAATAAGGGTATACAGATGGTGACGAAACCAAAAACCCAAATTCTGAAAGGCTTTCATAG
>JAXHVO010000075.1 GCA_034189135.1 Thermodesulfobacteriota bacterium
TAAAAGTCATCGAATTGACAAAGAACAATGAAACTGAATTACTTTATCGTAACATTTGTACTACTCTAAACGAAAATGAATTTAAAAAAGCAGCATAAGTTTTCGCTCAATTGGGGTCTTATTCTTTTGATAAATGAAAGAAACTTGGGCAAACCTGTTTTATGATGGAATATTCTTTATTAAAAGATGGGAGTATAATGCGTGAAAGTAATCATATCGCAATTTGCCGGATCGTTTTAGTCCTCTTTTTTTTATTTGCCTTTGTAGAAATCGGTTTTACCTATGATACTATTAAAAACATCCCCGTTCCAAATGGCTATGAAAGAATTAAGTACGATAAAAAAAGCTTTAGTCATTACCTTCAAAGCCTGCCTATAAAAAAAAATAATAAAATTTATAAATGGAATGGAAAGAAAGTATTGGGTGTCTTGTATCATATTTATGCTGTGGTCGATCAGCCGCTCCTTTTTAAATCCGATTTGGAACAGTGTGCTGATTTTTGTATGAGGTTCTGGGCGGACTTTCACAAATACCAAAACAAATTGGACCATCTTTTTTTGTATGACTACAGCGGAAAAAAGAAGTTCTACAAAAGAAGTAATAAAACATATAAAAGTTTTTTAAGATGGCATATGGCCTATTCTAACTCATATTCAATCAAAAACGGGGCCAACAAAGTAGAAGACAGAGGTTTAAAGCCTGGAGATATGTTTGTGCAAAACAAAGATGGCGGAATCGGACATGTGTCTTTGGTAGTAGATTGTGCAAAAAACAATAATGGAAAGCAAATTTACCTGATCGGCTATGGATTTATTCCGGCACAGGAATTCCATCTAGAGAAAGCCCAAACAGGATACGGCATCGGCGGCTGGTTTACTAAAAAAGGATATGAAAAATATCTATCAGAGTTTCCCTTCAAGTCCTATGGCAGGCCGGCAATGAGAAGTTTTGAATAAAATGACTAAGGGTTGTGGGATCGCGCTGATCTATCTTTTTTTTATTTACTTCTGCCTTTGTGCCTTCTGCCTTTTATTTAAACACTTCCTTTCCTTTAAAATCGCGATACGGATCGAAACTTTTTAAGATTTCAAGGTCATCTGGATGATAGTTTTCCGTGATCAGCCGGTAAATGAGTTCGGCCATACCGGGTCCAAGCATAAAACCCTGACCGCACATTCCAACCGCCTGGTAGAAATTATCCAACTCCTTCATCTTCCCGACTATGGGAAACCCATCGGGTGAGTTGGGATATTGCCCGCGCCAGGTGCGTCGAACTTTAAGATTTGCCAGCATGGGCATAATCTTTATCATTCTTTTGGCAATCATCGGTAAAAATTCAGAGGTGGCACGGCTGTCTGTTCCCAGAATGGGTGGGTCGGGAGTCAAACAAAAAATGACCTGGCCTTCGGTGCTCTGGTAAAAATAAAAATTCTTGGATCCGGGTTCCGCCCGCATATCAACGACCATCGGCCCCATAAATGGCTTCACCGGTTCGGTGATTCCCGCCTCATGGCAATCAGGGTCTACCGGAACTTCTATTCCTATCATGTGAGAAATATCCCTCGCGAAAACCCCGGCGGCATTTAAAACATGCGCAGAATGATATTCTCCTTTGTTGGTCCTGACTGAAACAATCCTGTTTTTCTTTATTTTAAATCCGGACACTGTTTCATGGAAAATAAATTCGGCCCCATACTCTACCGCCTTAAAATGACAGGAGTTGATGAACAACAAGGGGGATGCGGAGCCGTCTTCCGGGGAATAGGTACTTCCCCGCAACCGTTTCATATTGATTCCGGAATTTAATTCCCTGTACTCCTCGGGTAATAGCCAGTTGATATTCAGGCCATAACCTTGCTGAACTTTCAATAAATCTTTTAAAATGGTTTCGTCTGCTCCGGTATAGGCGGGAAATGAATAGCCGTTGCTCTTCCACTGAATATCATCACCATACCTTTCTTCCCAGGTAGAAAATATAGCTATACTTCTCTGGCTGACCACTATTTTACCCTTATCAGAGTGGGTCGCCCGAATACCGCCGATTGCCTTTTTATCCTGCCCCTGTCCGGGGGATGCCAAAGAGTCAATCACCAGCACCGATTGTCCGTTTTTGGCAAACTCAAAAGCTACCGGCACACCAATGGAACCACTTCCAATTACTATTAGGTCGTATGATTTTTTCATTTTGTTTTCATTCTGAAATATTGGAAAAAACGCCAAGTGGAGTCTCAACAAAAACAGGTCTGATGGTGTTTAGAGTGACCTCTTCAACAGAAACTCCCTCTTCCCTGAACATTTGTAACATTAAATTTTCACAGGTTTTGTATCCGCATGCCCCCATCCCCGCCCGGGTAATCGCCTTTATTTGATTCATATCTCTGATACCTGATCGGATTAACTGGCGGATTTCTCCGGCAGTGACTCTTTCGCACCGACAAATAATGGCCTCGTCGGAAATTTTGTCAATTATGACTTCGTCCTTCGGTATTGTGATTTCGCTTTTTTGAATGCGAAATCCGGCAACCTGTTTGGCAATTTTTTTAGCAACCTGAATCTTGATCACCTGGGTTTTTCTCGAAGTCTTTTTAATGGCCGTACTAATAATAACCGCTTCTCCAAGCGGTTTTCCCTCATAATCAGTCAATCGAATCCGGTCCCCCTTTTTATATTCATAGTTATACACTTCATAGGGTAAAGAAACGATTGGATTTTCCGGGTCTTCACGGTAATCTACCAGAGTGATCGCCAGACCGGGACAAATGAACAGGCATTTTTGGCAACCAATGCATTCATTTTCATTAATCTGAGGGGTTTCCAGCAAAGAATCACCGGGGATATAAATTACATCTTGTTTGCATACAGACACGCACGGATTACACGGAATGGGTTGGTGGCAATGGATGACAGGGGTAATGCCGGTTTCAGGGTAAGCATCATACCGGGGGATTGTAGTGGACCCGGGATGTTTTTTCAGGATATTTGCCTTGTTGTACCAAGCCTCCGGAACAGGTCGACTTTCTTTACCAAGTGCCACAGCAATTTTCCGACCGGCTATTTTCCCGCTAAACATGGCAGAAGATGCCTCGGCAATTTCCTTTGCATCGCCAGCCTCAAAAACGTTTAGTCCCGCTTGCTCTGCCTGCTTGAAAAATTCATTGACCGGGCTGAGTCCGACGGCAATTAAAATCGTATCACATTCATAGGTCTTTTCCGTGCCGCGAATCGGTTTAAAATGATCGTCTAGTTGACACACGGTCACGGATTCCACATTTTCATTTCCATTGGCGGATAAAATGGTATGCCTGGTATATATCGGTACACCCAATCTCCTGATCTTATTGGCGTGTACCTGGTAACCGCCGACTTCGGGAAGCGCTTCAATTAACCCCACCACATGAATGCCTGCCTGTAAAGCGTGATAGGCAGCTATCAGTCCGACATTACCCCCTCCCACCACAAACAACCTTTTGGCAGTCTTTATAAGATCCCGGTTAACCAAAGTTTGAAAGGCTCCGGCTCCATATACATCCGGCAAGGTATTTCCGGGAAATACCAGAGATTTTTCCCTTGCACCCGCTGCGTTGAGAACCACTTTGGGTCTCACAATGGAATATTTTTTGCCATCAGTCACAATTCCCACTTTTTTGTCACTGAAAACATACATGGCCGTGCTGTTTAACCACACCTTGATACATTTATGGTTTAGCAGCTCTTCTTTTAGAATGGTCGCAATATCTATCCCCCTGGTCCCTGCATAACAATCATTTATTGAACCAAAGAATTTGTGAGTCTGAAGAACTAACTTTCCGCCCAATCGATCTTTGTCATCAACAATAAGGGTTTCAATCCCTCTTTCCCCCAGTTGAAGTGCAGCAGAAAGACCGGCTGGTCCGCCGCCCACTATTAACACATCCGTCTCAACTTCTTCGATAGCGGAAAATTGAAAATCATCAACCGGTACTGGAAGTTCCGGCAGCCCTTCAATGCTTTCCACAATCATACCTTGTTTAACCTTGGTCATACAGGATTTTACCGAAACACCATTGGCAATCACTGCACATTGAGCGCATTGCCCGTTGGCGCAAAACATTCCCTGGGCGGAGTTATCCTTGGCATGATGGCCAAAAACATGAATTCCGTTGGCAAACAGGGCAGATGAAATCACCTCTCCTTCATTGGCTTCGAGTTTCTGCCCGTTCCAGTAAAAAGTTATTTTTTTTGTCTCAGGAATGCTGAGAACAGGGTGTTTTTCAATTCTCCATTCTGACATGGAATGTTACTCCTTATGGCGTTTGGATAATCTTTGTAATCGTCACAAAATATTGAATATCGAATGTCGAACAAGGAACCGCAGAGCCGTTACGAACATCGAACGTCCAACATCGAATTTTGAACAAGGTATTCTGCCAATTTTTAAATTGGCGAAGCGGTTTCATCATTCGATGTTCAAAAAAACTCTTTACTCTGCTGTTCAATATTTTTTTATCATACACATTCTATTTCTTGATGAACTCGTAAAAAATCCGATTTTGACGGTTTCGTAAAAAGTTCAAATTCAAGGCGTGCAAATTTTGTAATCATGAAGCGTACTAATCGTACGTTGAATGATTACGAAATGCAGCACAACGCTGAAGTTGGGCTTTTTACGAAACCGTCAAAATCTTGATGCCCGGTACGGATAAGGATCCACATGCGGAGAATCACCACTCAAAATTTCGCAAACCAGCTTTCCCGTTCTCGGTGCCATGGTAAGCCCCATCATATTGTGTCCGGCGGCAATCATGACATTTTCCATGAGCGGCGATCGATCGATAATCGGCAACCCGTCACAGGTCATGGGCCGCCACCCATACCATTCGTCCTGTATGCCGCTAAATTTCACCTCAGGCAAATACCGCTCTGCAGCATCAACCAGTGCATCGAGTCTCACCTGATTCAAGCTTGCATCGTATCCGGCAAACTCCATGGTACCGCCCAGTCTGATATGGTTTTGCCAAGGAGTGAGTACCACTCCGGTTTCCTGGAAAAAGCATGGAATCGTTGGACTGTTGGTGGGCCTTCGCATGTTTACCGAATATCCTTTTCCGGGTTGAATGGGTAATTTGCAGCCTAAAGCATTGTTAAGCCGGGGTGCCCAGGCACCGGTGGCCACCACAAACTGATCGCCCGAAAAATGACCCCGCCCGGCAACTGCAGCAACCGCCTGGTTATTTTCTTTTATAAAACCGGTTACTTCGGTCTGCTCAATGATTTCAACCCCTTTTTGAGTCAAAACCCGTTTGAGTTCTTTCATGAGACCGTCCGGACAAAGATGGGCAGTATGCTTGGAAAACCAGGCACCGGCAACATGATCCCCCACAGCAGGTTCCTGTTTTAAAAGCAATTTTTTGTCTAAAGGCGTTTCACCGACACCAAACTCTTTTTTCAATGCTTCACCAGATCCGTATTTCTCAAATTCTCTTTTGGATCGGAAAATATGCAAAGCGCCCTTCATTGCCCAATCACAGTCCAGCTCTTCTTCGGTAATCAAAGCCTGGTAAAGCTCAATGGCTCCTTGTGTCATGGCTGCCCGACCCTGGGCAGATATCAGAATATCTTTTTGCTTGCAGTGCAGGGCAAACTTCAGCAACCATTTTGCCAGTCCTGGATCGAGCCTGGGTTTGATAAAGAGAGGCGCATCCTTTTTAAAAATCCATCCAATACCTTTAATTAAATTGTCGGCGGAATTAAGGGGCAGGATATGGTCGGGCACAATCAATCCGCAGTTTCCATGGGACGCCCCGTAACCAAAGCGGTCTTTATCAACGATGGTCACCGACCATCCTTTTTGTTGTAAATAATAGGCGGCAGTGGCACCGATAATACCGCCGCCAATGATAACGACTTTGCAGCCCTCATGCATGATCATTGTCCCCTGAAGAGACCTTTACCAGGTAAAACTTTTGGGAATTTTTATGATGTAACAGATCAGATTCTACTCACCCAAATACGCCTTTCTGATTTTCGGGTCATGTAGCAGGGTATCGGCTTTGTCTTCCATGGTAACCTTGCCGGTTTCAAGAACATAGCCGCGCTGTGCGGTCTGGAGGGCCAGGTTTGCATTTTGTTCCACCAGCAGGATGGTGGTGTTTTCCCTTTGATTAATATCGTGGATAATGTCGAAAATTTTCTGCACCAACAATGGCGACAGCCCCAATGAGGGCTCATCCAAAAGAAGTACCTTGGGTCTGCTCATCAGCGCTCTGGCAATTGCCAGCATTTGCTGCTCGCCACCGGAAAGGGTACCTCCATGCTGTTTTTGTCTGTCTTTCAGGGCCGGAAAAATGGAAATCACATTTTCCATGTCTTTTTCGATTTCCGCCCGGTCTTTGCGGAAAAACGCGCCAAGTTCCAAATTTTCCCGTACGGTCAACCGGGGAAAAATGCGTCTGCCTTCGGGAATCTGACACAACCCCATGACCGGCAACTTTTCCGCAGCAATACCACGGATGGATTTCCCGCTGTATATAATATCGCCTTGGTTGATGGGAACGACACCGCAGGTGGCCATCAGTGTGGTTGTTTTTCCTGCGCCGTTGGCACCGATGATGGTTACGATTTCGCCCGGAAAAACCTTTAAAGAAATATCTTTCAGGGCTTTGATATTGCCATAGCTTGAAGAAACATTTCGAAGTTCAAGAATCGGTTCCGCCACAATCTACCCCTCTTTCTCTTCCGACCGGGTCCCCATACGTTTGGCCGGGATCAAACCGGCAGGCCTAAAAAGCATCATCACGGTCATTGTCGCGCCAAAGACAAGCATCCGGTAGAGCTCAAACTCACGAAAGACTTCCGGCAAAACAATCAACGCAGCCGCACCCAAAATGATACCGGGAATCGAGCCCATTCCGCCCAGGACCACCATACATAAAACCATGGCTGATTCAAGAAAGGTAAAGCTTTCCGGACTGACAAATCTCATCCTCGCGGAAAAAAACGCGCCCGCCAGACCGGCAAATATTGCCCCCATGGCATATGCAAGCAACTTAAGACGAAAAGTGTTCACCCCCATCAGTCCGGCTGCGGTTTCATCCTCCCTGATAGACTCCCAGGCCCGACCAATACGCGAAAAATTGAGCCGGTGAACACAAATGATCGTAAAAATAGCCAGGACAAGTGCCACATAATAAAGATAGTACAGTTTCTTCAGGTAAAATAATTCAAAACTGAACCCATCCGCAAAACTGGGAAGATAAATAGCCGGTACCTTTACCCCCAGAATACCGTTGGGACCGTTGGTCAGCTTCATCCAGTTATTGAGAATCAGGCGGACAATTTCGCCGAATCCCAGCGTAACAATGGCAAGGTAATCCCCACGCATTCTTAGCGTCGGGTATCCGATGATGCAGCCGGAAATGCCAGAAGAAAAGGCGGCCGCAGGAAGGCAGATCCAGAATGACAGACCGTAATGAACATTCAACAGCGCATAGGTATACGCACCCACACCGTAAAATGCAATATATCCCAGGTCCAGCATGCCTGCCAGTCCCACCACAATGTTGAGCCCCAGTCCAAGGCATACGTATATCAGGACATTAATGGCAACATCCTGAGCATATCTGCTGGTAAAAACAGGAAAGAGGAAGGCCAACGCCATTAAAACAGGAATCCAAATCCATGCAGGCATAGCCCCTGACCATATGGCAAATTTTCCCTTTGCTGCGGACAAAGGATCTGCTATGGGTTTCAACATTCCGCTCTTGTTGGTAATATAAAGCAGCAGGCACACAGCTGAACCCGCGACAATATAAAGCCAGACCGTTAGGGTGCGGCCAAAAGAGAGGGTGCCGTCCGGATGGATGCCCAGCAGCGGCCAGAGAAGTCCCAGCAGCCATAACAGACCGATAAAATAGCTTTTCCAGATTCTTTTAAACTCTTGTATCATCTACATTCTCACCCATAATTCCGGTTGGTTTGAAATACAAAACTCCAATCAGTATAATAAAGGCAAACACATCCTTGTATTGCCCGGAGATATATCCTGCACCGAAAATCTCCACCATACCGATGATCAATCCACCGAGCATGGCACCGGTAATATTCCCGATACCACCCAGTACTGCAGCCGCAAAGGCTTTGATCCCTGGAATAAATCCCATGTCATACCGAACCGATCCGTAATACAACCCCACCATGATTCCGGCGGCAGCGGCAAGGCCGGCACCCAGGGCAAAAGTAAGTGAAATGATTTTATCACTTCCGATTGCCACCAGGGAGGACATGATCTTATCCTGGGCCGTCGCGCGCATGGCCATTCCGATTCTGGTTTTAAAAACAAGAATATTTAACCCGATCAGCAAAGCAATGGTAAGGCCCACGATTCCCATCTGCAGGTAACTGACTGTAATCATACCGAATTCCAACCCGCCCTGAAACATTTCCCCGGGATAGGGTTTGTCAAATACCCCTTGCGCAAGCATCAACCCGTTTGACAGGAATATGGACATCCCCAGAGCGGAAAGAAGGGCCGCCAGCCTGGATTGTCGCCGCAAAGGCTTGTAGGCCACCTTTTCAACACCCATGGCCAGAAATGCACAATAAACCATTGCCAGGGCAAATGCGCCCATTAAACAAAGTATCGGGTGTGTCTGCATATATCCCAGGCCGGTAAGGTAGCTTAAAATGATAACGCCCATATAGCCGCCGGCGGCAAAAAATTCACCGTGGGCAAAATTGATAAGCTGGATGACTCCGTAAACCATGGTATAGCCAAGGGCAATCAGGGCATACAGCCCACCGAGGGTCAGTCCGTTGATCAGCTGCTGAATGAAATATTCCATATTTATTAATCAGATCTCGTATTAACTTTGATCGTTTGGAAAAAAGTCATTTTATTGCCGCTGAGAGCGCTGGGAACATCGAAAATATATTAACATTTTATATAGTTATCTCTGTGTTCACAGTGTCCCCTGTGGCAAATTCTGTTTTCTACAATGCCATCAAACATGATTGCCCGGCCGCTTGGCCGGGCAATCATGTTTTTAACCGTTTTATTTATTCAACAAACCCTTTTCAGGATCCCAGTAAGGAACGTACTCCCCGTTTTTAATCTTAAAAGCAATATAGGAAGATCCTGAATCTCCATTGGGTTTAAACCTGACATGTTTTGAAGCGCCCTGAAAATCCATTTTCATAATTTGAGCTTTGATTTTGGCAGGCTTGGTGGATTTCGCCTTTTTAATGGCATTTAACAGGACGGTGGCGGCATCATAGGCATATGTACCGTAAGCTCCGATATCGCCGTAGCCGGCAGCTTTCCATCTTTTTGCATATGACTTATAGGAAGCCGTGGTTTTATCCGTATAACCGTAGGTCACGTAAACACCTTCGGCTGCATCCTTGGCAACCTTGATGAAATTGGGGTGATACATGGCATCCTGGGATACGATGGTTGATTTCAGGCCCAAGCGTTTGGCTTGTATGGCCATCAGGCTGCCGGACGAATGGTTTTGCAGGCACATGTACAGAATATCGGCATTTTCTCTTTTGGCCATGGTCAAAAAGGCGGAAAAATCTTTGTCGCCCTGGTTCACATGATCGTGTCCCAGAACTTTAACGCCGAGTTTTTTACAGGATTTATTGACGCCTTCAGCCAATCCCTGGGAATAGGTGGTTTTATCGTCAACGATAAAAATAGATTTGGCCTTTAAAGATTCTTTCATAAACTTGGCCGCTGCCGGAGCCTGATCGTCATCCCTCCCGCACAGGCGAAACATATATTTAAGACCGCGATCAGTGACTTTTTCATTGGTGGAAGCCGGTGTAAGCATCGGAATGTCTTCTTCGGCAAGAGTTTCGGAGCCGGGGATGGTGGAAGATGAACAATATGCACCGATAACACCTACAACCCCGAGGTTGATGAGCTTGTTGGCGGCAGCCACCGCCTGTTTCGGGTCACATGCGGTGTCCTGCGGGAAAAGCTCGATCTTGCTGTATCCGGGGATCCCGCCTGCTTCTTCAAACACTTGAATGGCCGTCATCACTCCGTGTTTAATATCATTTCCGTCGGCAGCATAGGGCCCGGTTAAAGGACTCATTGAGCCGATTTTCAGAGTTTTTGCCGATGCCGTACTTAAAATAAACGGAACCAAAATCAAACTTAAAACCATCACCAATAAAATTTTTTTCTTCATGTTACCCTCCTTAGTTTCTTTTGTTGTTTGGCCGGTTGACCAAGATAAGCTTCGATTACCTTGGGGTTATTTTGAATCTCCTCAGGTCCTCCCTCCGCAATTTTAACTCCATGGTCCACGCATATAATGCGTCGGCACACCCCCATCACCACTTTCATATCGTGCTCAACCAAAAGCACGTCAATCCCCAAATCAGATATACGCCCGATGTCTTCCATCAGCTTGGCGGTTTCGGCAGGATTCATTCCCGCCGCAGGTTCATCCAGAAGCAACAATTTTGGCTCAGAAGCCAGCGCCCTGCCGATTTCCAGCCTGCGTTGCAAACCATAAGATAAATTTTCCGCCACTGTATCGGCAAACTCTCCGACACCCATAAACTCGATCGCTTCCCGGGCTTTCTTCCTGATGGCATCTTCCTCACGCCTTTGCGACCGGCTTCTCAACAGAGAACCCACCACGCCTTTTTTTGATCTGCAGTGCCTGGCCACCATGGCATTTTCCAACGCAGTCATGTTGGAAAACAGGCGAATATTCTGAAAGGTTCTGGCAATTCCTCTGGAAAAGATCTCATGAGGACTTTTACCGAGAATGCTTTTGCCTTCAAACTGTACATTTCCTTCTGATGCTGTGTAAACACCGGTAAGAACGTTAAATACCGTGGTCTTTCCTGCTCCGTTGGGGCCGATAAGTCCAATGATTTCCCCGGAATTGACGGAAAAGCTCAATTTTGATAGGGCCAACAGGCCCCCGAATCTTACCGAAATGTCCTGAATTTTAAGTTGTGCCATAAACTGAATTCTTATTCATCTTTTTTTTGCTGTTTCTCTTTTTCCATATATCCGTTGAACCGGTGAATATGGCTCTGGGCGAGTGATTTGGCCTTGGTTCCATCTCCTTTTTCTATCGCCTGCACCATGTCCCTCAAATCTTCGTAATTTTCCATTAACTCGCGTTTTTCCATGTGAAGAAAGTTGTCATAGTAACGATTGATATTATTATGTACCATCTTTAATATGGATATATAGATAGGGTTTCTCGAAATCTGAGCCATGGCCAGGTGAAGTTTTTTATCCGCTTCAAGAAAATCATCTCGGTGGGAGACTCCTTTTTCCGCATGTTCTTTTGCATCCTGGAGAAGTTCTTTCAGCCGTTGAATATCTGCAACCGTTGCCCTTCTGGCTGCAAGAGCCACAACATCTCCTTCAGCGCCTTCCCTGAATTCACTCAGGTGCTTTAAGGAAACCCGTTGTGATCGAATCAGAATATCCAGACTCTCGCGAATCTGTTCGGTGTTGGCCGATTTGACCCTGGCGCCTCCACCCGTACCTAACTTTATTTCGATTAAACCTTTTTGTTCTAAAACGCGCAATGCCTCTCGCAGGGTGCCCCGGCTGGTCTGGAACATTTCCTTGAGTTCCCTTTCTGCAGGGAGCATATCGCCGGACTTGATCCTTCCATCGAGGATCGCTTCTTGTATCTGGTCGACGATATCCTGAAAAATTCTACTTTGCTTGGCTGCACGAAACATTTTTTTTACAAGGGAATCGGCAATAAAAATTTCGGGCCGGTAACGCCATTTTGCTGCAAATTAAGACTGCAGCGAGTTAGAATAACTTCTTGAAATTATATGAGAAATCCAAGAAATCCCATGCTCAATCATTATAATGGTTTGACCATTGGTACCTGACGTTTCTTTGGATGTCAAGGAAAAAAATGAATCATTTAAACCAGTCCATCTTCATTGACCGGTTTATTTTCCAGAATTCGCTCAGGTCGAAAAATGGACAGATCGAGCACATGAGATCGTTCGGTAATAAGTTCGGCAATATAACGGCCCACCGCCGGGGCCTGCTGAAGTCCGTGACCGGAAAAGCCATTGGCCAGATAAAAGCCCTTTAGCTCCGGCCATTCTCCGAGAATTGCATTTCCGTCCAGCGTGTTGACTGCGTACAGTCCGGCCCAGCCGCGTATCAGTTTAAGCGTATCAAAAGACGGAACGAACTGTGCCAATTCAGGCCACAAAACCTCCATAAACCGTTTATCATCCCAGGTAAAATCAAAACCGACCGGGTCTTCGTCCATCGATTTGCCCAGCAGGATCAAGCCCCCTGTTTCAGATCGAAAATACAGACCGGAAGGCAACACAGTCAAAGGCAGGGGGGCTTCCGGCTTTACGGCCGTGTCCAGAGCAAAAACCTGGCGCTTGACCGGTTCGACTGGAATCTTTACCCCTGCCGTCAAAGCCAGTTTTGCCGCCCATGCTCCGGCACCATTGACCACCGCCTCTGCAGCCAGACTGTCTCCATCCGCCAGCTTGACTCCGGAAACTCTTTTTTTCTCTGATGCAATTTCAACCACTTCCCCTTTTATATACGTTGCACCCAGAGATCTGGCTTTGGCCCGGTAAGCCATCAGCACGGCGTAGGCGTCAAAATGGCCGTCTTTGGGACCAAATGTACCCCCCATAAAATCAGCCGGTTCATAGAGGGGATAGCGCTGTTTGATTTCTGCTGAAGGCCACCATTTTATCGAACAGCCCAGACTTTTTTGCAGGGCCACCGCCTCTTTGGCCGCGTTTTTGCCTTTTTCATCAACCAGAAAAAGATTTCCCTCACGTCGGTATAAAATGGCAGGCCGGTTGTCATCAACCGCCATTTCATCTTCAAATCGTTCAAGCGCATCCAAAGCATATTGTGATATTTTAATATTTTCGCTGAGACTGAACTGTATGCGTGCGTTGCTAACGGAAAGGGTGGTCGAAGCCAGGGAATAGGTGGGATCCATCTCAAGGACTGCCACTTTGAGTTTACCATCGCTGCGCATCAGGTTATATGCGATGGAACTGCCGATGATACCTCCGCCTACGATAATGATGTCATACATTTTTGAATTCATGTAGAAACTTCCTTTAATCCTGATAATTAAATTTTGCGTAACACCACTTCATCATTCGATATTCTTTGTTCGATATTCGATATTCCAATAATATCAACTTGAATTGGCGATGTTTTACTTCCACAAGAAAAATGATTAAATTTTTAAAATTCTGAACTATTGTACAGTTACAGCGGTAGCCAGGTGCCTATCCCTTTTTCCACCGCACGTTTGAAAATTAAAGGCGCAACTGCCATATCATCAATGGCCAACCCCAGGTTCGCAGTCATGGTTTTTTCTTCATCGGTTTCCCTACCCTTTTTGGTTCCGTTTGCCAGTTCTCCCAGATCGGCATGCAAAGGGGGTATGTGCTGAAAATAGCCGACTGTTTTGTAATGGAGCATCTGGGCGGTATCATCGGTGCAGAACTTGTCCGACTCGCCTATGGCATCGGGATGCCAGTAGGAATCAAAATCAACCAGAGACGCAAAGACCCCCTCATCCATCCATCCGGCCTGGATGGTGGCATGCGGTTTTTTTAAAATCGGTCCGGCGGTAACAATAATATCGCAACCTGTGACCGCTTCTTTCGGAGTTTTTACCGGAACGGTTTCAATATCGAAACGGTTTCCCATGTCATCCGTATATCGGTTGAGAGCTTCCGACGAGACATCGTAGGCCATCACTTTTTTAATGGGAAACAACACTTTCAGTGCCTCAACGTTGGTTCTTCCCTGTACGCCGCATCCCAGCACACCGACAGTGGCTGAATCGGGCCGTGCCAGATAATGGGCGGACACGGCTGTAGCGGCACCGGTGCGCATAGCCGTTATCCAGACGCAATCCATTATGGCTATGGGCAAGCCGGTTTCACTGTCATTCAGGATCAGCAACCCGGTGATATAAGGAAGTCCTTGTTTGGCATTTTCCGGAAAGCCGCTGACCCATTTAACCCCGGCTGACTTTAAAGCCGGAATATAGGCAGGCATGGCATGAATAAAGTTATCTCCGCCACCGGGATGAATTCCGGGCTTGGGAGGCATTTCCGTGCGACCTTCGCCTTTTTCTTTAAAAACAGTTTGAAGCGCATCAATGATTTCCGACATGGTAATTCCCGCTGCTTCCACGTCCGCTCTGGAAAGATACAAAATTTCATTGGTTGCCATACAGCCTCCTTTTGCAAAATAAAAAATAAATGGTTTGGAATGCTATAACACTTTGACAAATGATAGTAAACTTGAGAAATGATGTACGGATAAAATTTCAATTATGGTGACTACTCAAGTAGTCAGGCTGAAGCTGTTTAGACTGAAGGCTGAAAGGGTCATAAAAGTTTGATTGCCTTACTTTAGCGGAAATTTCTGATTGTTGTACCAAACATGGCTTCAAAGTACGCTTTTGCCTAACAGTCTTCAGCCCATTCACCTGAGCAGTTTTCAATTATTTTTAACTGCAGCAATTTGAAAGGTTTTAGTAGAAATGATAAATATTTATGAGTTTCTTGACAATAACGATATCGAATATCAGCGCCACGACCACCCACCGGTATTTACGGTGGAAGACGTCCATCGTTTAACTCCGGACCTGCCGGGGGCCAAAACCAAGAATCTTTTCTTTCGTGACAAAAAAGGAAACCGGCACTTTCTGGTTTTGGTTCCGGCCGACAAGCGGGTCAATTTAAAAGCGCTGCCCAGGGTTTTACAAAGCAGCAAAATCAGCTTCGGATCTCCGGACCGCCTCATGAAACATCTGGGAATAACACCGGGATCGGTTTCTCTGCTGGCAATCGTGAATGATCAGGAAAACAAGGTCGAGGTTATCATTGATGAATCTTTATGGGTATCAGAGGCGTTCCAGTTTCACCCCCTGGTCAACACCAGCACTCTGGTTATTTCAAAGGATAGTATCAAACGCTTTCTTGATGCCACCGGACATGAGGTTAAAATCGTGGAAATTCCAGCACAAGGATAGGGACACTGTGAAACCTGTCCGTTTCTGTCTTCTGTTTCCCAACCAGGAAAAAACCCGAATATTGATGATAATAATTTGGTGAGTTTGTGAAAAGTATTACCGATGACTAAGTAGAAAGTCCCATCTACAAGTCGCAACGGTTTAACCGGCCGATATTTGGCATAAAGGCTAAAATAATAATTGCTATTACAGATAAATAATGTTAATTAATAGTACATTATGAATATAAGCAAATCGGCCAAAAAACCGGCCAAAAAACCCATTAATCCCGATTATTATCTAACACCTCTTATACCTGGAAGTAGCAATATAGGTCCCTTAAAGGATATGGCACAGGAAATCATAGCGACCTCTGCCGGACTGGAGGGCAAGGTGGCAAAAGAAACAGCCCTTGTGCTTGGTGACCAGCTCCGAATCATCAACAGCTATTACAGCAATCTTATTGAAGGCCATAAAACAACTATCCCGGACATCAGCATGGCCTTACAAAAGAAATTTTCGCAGGATCCGAAAAAAAAATATGCGCAAGAGTTGTGTGCCGCCCATGTAGAAACCGAAAGGCGGTTTATGGAACTTGTGAATACGAAACAAAAAATCAATGTTTGCGACCGGAAGTTCCTAAGTGAAATTCATGCCGCGTTCTATGCCAATTTGCCGGAAGAACATCTGTATACCCACACCCCCAAAGGATTTTCCCGGATTCCGGTCAATCCCGGCCAAATCCGGGATGTCAATGTCTCCGTGGATGACCGGTCACTTCATGGACCGCACTATCAGGATTTGC
Source organism: Thermodesulfobacteriota bacterium (assembly GCA_034189135.1). NCBI lineage: Bacteria > Pseudomonadati > Thermodesulfobacteriota > Thermodesulfobacteriota bacterium. Next base: position 15,802 of record JAXHVO010000075.1, read on the forward strand.
CGGCATTGCTAAAAACCTTTGCCCAAAGCTATCCCCCGGATCAATTCCATGGTGACGAACGTTTAATCGCAATAGCGTCCAGCCATCATCGGTTGACCTGGCTGCATCCCTTCCGTGACGGCAACGGCAGGGTTGCCCGCCTTTTCTCGGGACTGTATTTCGTCAGGACAGGCGTTAACAGAAGCAATCTGTGGTCTCTATCCCGGGGTTTATCAAGAAAAAACAAACAGTATATGTTTGAGCTGTGGGCCACTGATTCCCCGGATAAAAAAAATGGCGCTCACTTTTTTGACGATGACCTGCTGGCGGATTTTTGCATGTTTTTTTTCCAAATCTGCCTGGATCAAATACGCTTCATGGAAGGCATGCTGAGGCTTGACCAAATCGAGACCCGCATCGACTGGTATGTGGAAACGCGGGCCAAACACGATAAAAATCCTTTGCGGGTTGAAGCGGCAAAATTACTCAGAGCCGTATTTATGCGGGGTGCCATACCCAGAGGTATGGCCGCTGGGATCCTCAACATGAGCGAGCGCAGTGCGCGCCGAATCGTAAGTGCGCTGATCAAAGACGGTCTTTTGCAGTCACAAAGCCACCGAGCACCGTTAACGATCGGGCTGCCGCTTGGTGTTCTCCCCTATTACTTCCCAGATCTTTACGACCCCTCGGTAATTGGTGAGGAGTACATCATCTGAATTGAGAGATGGTGTCTTTTCTTTTTTGATGAATGGAGCCTTCCCAGGCTTATTCGTAATGGATAATCAGCGGCTAAAGCATCTGAACTGTCCTCATGGAAATTCCCAATGGTAATGTGGTGGAAAATGGAAATCGAACGTCTGCCTTGAGGCGCGACATTTGAGATATCGCCCCCAAGGTTTTGTTCGCCTCTCATTCCCTTGCATTTTCTATCGCCGTGTCGAGCTCCGAGATCGTTTCTTTCAAAAAGGTTTGGTCCAGGTTTAAGGTGAAAGTCAGCCGGTTTCCGACACCGGCTTGATCCATGAGGTGCCCGGTTGCACTGATATTGCCCAATCCATCTGTTGAAAGCTTCAGGCTTACTTGGTCCTCCACTGTTGTAAGTTCGGCCTCACCTTTGAGATCACGGTACAGAGAATGTAATTCCTGCTGAAATCGAATAAGATCTGTTAAAGTCAACATGAGGCTGGCATCACCACGAAATCCACCCACTGCAACGGATGCCCGGGCAGAGATCCAGTCATACCCTTCATCTTTGGCAGCCGGTGACAGCAATGTAACCTCAAACCGCTCAAGTTCGGAACATCCTATAGACCAAGTTGACATATTATTTCCTTAGTCCAACGTCATGGATAACCTGGGCAAAAAGCGCTGGCTTTTTGAACCAGAATTCATCCGCTTGTTATTAAAAATCTATAAATTTGATTTGCTGCAAAATCGCTATCGGCTGGATAGTTATATCCGCTCAAGTTCACCCGATGGTTCGCCCTTTATAGTGGTTGTCAAAAAAACGTTCCGTTATCGAAGCGTTTTTTTCTACAACCACTTATACCGCAATTCCATATTTCGGAACATATTTATGGCAAGCGGTATAAATCTTTGACGGACACCCTTAAACAATCAAATGACTTAATGGAAGGTCGTTTGAATATTTAAACACACCCTACTATTATTTCGCAGGTCTAAAGCTGCGCTGCCACCCTTCATCACAGTCTATGCCACTGCAGGTATACCATCTAATCGTCCCTTGATTTGGGCCATTGCCCTGGTCAATCTTTTCGTCCATGATAATGACATCCGTTTTTAATTTACGCCCATGTTCAATGATGCGGGTGTCACCCTTGGAAAGAACTTTTGCAAACACGGCTTCGTCGTTTACCTGCACAAAGTAAGCATAGTTATCATACCCCTTGGTACAGGATCGATACAAAAAGAAAAGCGCAAAAAAGACTATGGCTAGTATAATGATATTTTTCATTGGGATCGTTTCCTTTTCATGGATGGACGTATGGTCCTTGTTGAACAGGCGTTTTTTCTGTCCTGGCGATATGTTCAAGTCGCTTAAGCAAGAGGCAAGCCTTATCAAACTTGGCACGAGGAGTATTTGGGTAGGCATCCGGTGGAAGGGACGAATGCTCCCAGGTCTCCAATTTAAAAAAGTCATTATTTGCATTGGTCATGGAGAAGTGGATTCGCGTTTCATCCGGAATTCCAGGCCGATCTTCCAGCTGAATCATCAGGACATCAATATTAATAATTTCAGTAAATATGTCACTCAGCTGAACAGGAGAAATATTGAATGAATATCGTTTCTCCCACATTTTATTCTGTTCGTTATTGAAGGAGATAATCTGAACCAAGGCATTACCCGTCCCGGTCACCACAATGACGCGACCGCCATGCAGGCCATTCATATCATTAAACTGAAAAACAGCCTTTTCCCTCTCATCAGGATTACCCAAAAATTTTTCAGTTCTATTTTTAGCTGTAAATAATGCTTTAGAAGATATAGATGCCTGCGGATTCACCTTTTCATGACAAGTTGCCACAAATGCTTCTATGGACTCAATTAGGGGGTCGAGTTGATACCCTCCCTGATTTTCAGCGTAAGAAAAATGGACCTTTCCGTTCTGAAGCGAAAAATCAAACAATACAACAGCATTCCGGGTACTGAAATAATCGGGTTTTTTCTGAACCGAACCCATTAATCCAACCCAATTTTCAATATGGTTGGACAATTGCTCAGTATAAACCTTAACCTCAAATGACGCGATAGGGGTTGAGGTTTCATCATAAAAATATTGACCCGAATTATCCACCTGAACCATGGTGTTATCCTTACCCATTGGTATAAAGGTGATACAGCCTTCGGCAAACACCTCGCATCCGCCGCTGATCTTGATTTGGCTGACATCTTTAAGCATATAATCGATTCCTTTTTCACAATTTGTCAAAACCGCCAACAAGGATAAAAAAAGACACCTGGTCATCAATCCAAGGCAGTTTAACGATTTTTTACAATCCCCGACCTTTTGAGTTAGACATGAGAAATCCAATGGTTCTCCGCACACGTATTGCTGGGTCTAATTTTTGGTAATTTTCTAAGACATTCTTAAGGGTAACTTCCGTGGGTGGATGAATTAAGGGTTTATATTGGTGTCCATCCGTTGCTTTAGGGGTTGTTAAACAAAAACCCAGGGCGTCCAGGGCCACCAGGCTGATGGGCCGCCCCAATGCCAGCCACTTTTCAACATGTTCCCAATCAAATTGAGACCGAGCTGCCAGGGCCCCCCACGACACATCAATGGGGGGTACAACATTTTCCTCTATCCATTTAAGGACCCATCGATTTTCAAACCACCCCAGCACAAATTTACAGATAAGACGTTCTCGCTGTTCCATTTGGCCAAGCTTATCCGTAATCAATCCGTATGCTTCCTTTAAGGAAAGGCAGCGGATTGCCGCAAACGTTAACCCCCTGAATGTCTCTTCTGACCATTTGTCCCAATGTTTCCGAATAAAATGTGCACCTAAATCTTTCAACACATATCCTGCCAGGTGAAACAGGGTATTGATATGGTCCTTATTGTGCAGTTTGGGAAGACGCTTTTCAAATACTGGCAGCCAGACCTCTGCAGGGCAAACCATCATTTGTTCGATCAGCTCATTATCAACAAACCATCGCTTTACCTGTCCTTCCACATGGAAATGATCACGATACAAAACGGTTGTCAGCAACTCGTCAGCAGATTCCGCATGATTCATATGATCGGAAGATTTCAACTTCATTCCTTCACTTAAAACAAATTCAGTTTAATAACGATACCGGCAAACATCCTCGTCATATTATGTGCACAGAGCCCCTACATTAAAAAAACAAATTCTAAAATTTATGGCCCTCATTATCAGGTTAAGGGATTTCTTCACTTCATCGGAAATAATAGACTGCTGTTTTGTCGGCCATTTCCTCAATTTTATCGCCTTTTCCACACAAATAACCACTCAAGTTTCACACCCCAGTTTTGCGTAAAGTAATGCCCTGACGGCAAGTGAAACATAAAATCAGATGTGAATCGAAATGGTTATATTTTTTTCTGTAAGGGGATATGTGGGTCATCTATTACCCCTTTTCGCAGTGTCCGGATATTTGGGATAGACCGTCCCTCTTTTATTGTTTAGCAACGGATAGACTGTATCCCAAATATCCGGACACGCTGCAACTGATTCAATTCATATCCCCTGGAAGAAAATAATATAACCCCAATTGAGCGAAAAAAAGTAGTAATAACCATCTAAAAAAGCTGGAAAAGCCTTTAGAATAAGGGTATACAGATGGTGACGAA
>JAXHVO010000076.1 GCA_034189135.1 Thermodesulfobacteriota bacterium
GGTAGCCAAGATTTGATTTACTACTGGCTGCCATCATTTTGAACGGTAGTAATTTAATGAACGAACATAACCAACCGGCTGGCTCGTAAAACCATGACTTTTCGTTCAGGCACTAATTAAAAAAAATAAAAAATTATCTTGACACCGCAAATCTATCTGGTATTACAACAGACCAAGTGGTATTACAACAGACCATTTATCCGGCGAAGGAGCATGAGATGCCAGCTTTCAGATCATTGAAAAAGCCACTTCTCTCCAAGGAAGTTGAAAGACAGCTGAAACTTTCAATATTAAACAGAAAATACAATGCCGGCCAAAAACTTCCTTCAGAAAGAGAACTGGTCGATCAATTTCAGGTCAGCCGTGTCACAGTGAGGGAAGCCCTACGCGGTTTGCAGCAAAGCGGACTGGTTCAGATCAAGCGAGGCCGTGAAGCCGGCGCTTATGTATGCGAACCCGACTCTACTGCCATCACGGAAAATTTTCAGAACCTTATACAGATGGGCAAAGTTAATTTTGCCCATCTGATAGAAATTCGGCTGTACACCGAACCGGACGTTGCCAGAAGTGCCGCTTTGCACCGCACTTCAGAAGATATTGACAAGCTGATACAACTGCTTGATCAAGCTGAAGCTTATTCGAACACGTCGCGAAAAAAAGCACGCCTGACGAATGTTCGATTTCATTGCGAAGTGGCCAAGATCCTGGATAATGCCCTTATCATTTTTCTCTGTGAATCAATCACTCAGGTCTATTCAGCGAATATTATTGAGATGACACGTAGCAAACTGGATAAACAGGGAATTGGAAAACTCATTTCAGAGCATCGAGAAATTCTAGAGGCAATTGTTAATAAAAATGCTAAACAGGCGTTTGAAAGAAGCAAACAACATCTTTTAGAAACATATTATACCTACTCAAAAATTGTACCGGAAAGTTACGATGAGGAGGTTGACAAACGGATCAGATATTTTGCCGGAGCATAACATACATTTTGCCACTGTGAAGTCTAAAGCTGGTAGTGAAGCAAATATATCTGCTTTCAGGGGAGAGCGGTTTAAAGCAGTGATGAGTCATATCAATTTCAATGCCGTTAACTTAAGCAAATCTTCGAGTGATTGGTGAATATCAAATATCAAACCACAGCAGTAATTAAAAATACTTCAAAATTTTATCCCCCTGTATTGGAGTTCGATCATCTGTGGTCAATAATCGCTTAAGTTAATGGCATTGATTTCTATGTTATAATCAGGGAGACTTTTGAGAAACGTCCTTTTTCAACGGTCTCAATATATCAAGAAAGGAGGTGAAATGAGTCGGTTTCCCTCATAATCTTTAGGCGTTGGATTTACTGGTGTCTCACGAAAAAGAGAGATTCTAAAACAAAGGAAGGGGAGGAAGAAATATGAAGAAATTTAAAGTCAATCACTTATTTTCCTGGATGATCTTATTAATGACTGTGTGTTTTGTTTTCGCAATGATCTCAGGGTGTGCCTCGCAACCTGTGAAAAAAAAGGATGGTCCTGTGGAAACGTTGAAGACATGCCCAAGCGCAAAAATTACCACCCTCGAATATTCAGTGAAGAAATCAAAATTCAGCGGCGGACCCAAGCTGCATGTAAAGGTGGGTGTGACCAATATTTCCGATAAACCGGTGCGTTATCGAGTGAGTATTTTCCTGCCGGACGGCGGTTCTTCAGGGGGATTCTTTCCCAGAAAAGGAAAACCTCCTGTGGTAAAACCCGGAGAGGAGAAAGCCCGGACATTTCCCATGTACTATGACAAGATACCTGATGAAATCACTATCAAAGTAGATGAGCTTTAATACTTTTTTATTAAAAAAGGAGGATTGAAAAGTGAAATCAAGAATCTTTACATTTTTGACTGCAATTATCCTGGCTGTTTCACTAGTAATAATTGTTCCGGGAAACGCCAGCGCAATTAAATTTTTATCTTTTGGTACAGGGAGCCCTGCCGGGACCTATTATTTTCTCGGGGCAGGCTTTGCTTCAATTATTAATAAGAATGTTAAAGGCGTGAGGGTCACTGCAGAATCAACTGCGGCCTCAACGGAAAATGCACGCTACCTTATCCGAGGCAAAATGGATATGGGCCTGGCGAGCATGGGAACACTGAATGGTTTAAAAAAACAGGGGATGGATGTGGATAAGGTACGCCTGGTTGCCGTGGGTCATACCAGCGATACCCACTGGATCGTACGAAAGGACTCCCCTATTAAGTCCTGCAAAGATTTTAAAGGAAAAGTAATCGGTGTTGGCCCGGCCGGAAGCGCAACCTTGAATATCTGGTCAAAGAAACATTTGGCTGCAGGTTTTGGAATAACCCTAAAGGATATAAAACCAAAGTATATCGCCTTTCATGAAATCACCAGGGGCATCAGGGACAATACCATTGATGCCGGCTTAATTGCTGCTGGATACCCGATTGCCGCCGTGATGGAATTGGCCAGAGATATTCCCATCCGCCTTTTAGAAATAGAGCCGGAAGCGATAAAAAAAATGCAGGCCAAGTATCCCAACGTGACGCCATTTGCTTTTCCAGCAGGGACCTATAATGGAATTGATAAGGAGGTCCCCACCTATGTGGTACCCCAGATGTGGTTGTGCAGGGCTGATCTTTCCAAGGATATTGTTTATAAAATAATTAAGGCTGTTTATGATAACTCGGAGGAAAGAAATGCCATCCACCCCATGGCAAAGAAGTATACCATTGAAAATGCGTTTAGGGGTTCAAAATCAGTGCCTGTCGGATATCATCCGGGAGCTATAAAATATTACAAAGAAAAAGGTATTTGGGATAAAATGGCCCAATATCAATAAAGTTTAGAATCGGATTAAGGGGCGTAGAGATTTTTCTCTATGTCTCTTAATCATCACTGGAAAGGATAAGACATGGATAAAGAGAAGGTAAAACCCAAAGAATCCGGTTCAATAAGTACCAGACAAAGGCAGCTTACCGGAATACCCGCTCATCTGGTCAGGTGGATTGCGGTTGGTATGAGTCTGTTTCAGCTCTATACGGGCTATTTCCAATTTACTGCTATGAACCAGAGGGTTCCCCATGTGACTCTGGGCTTTATCCTGATATTTCTTATCTATCCCATGGGTAAAAAAAGCAGAAAAGATCGGCTGAGTATTGATAGTATTACGGCAGCGGCCCTTATTTTGATCTGTGGTGTTTATGTCATGTTGACCTGGTTTAAAAAAATGGGTTGCATGGGATTAGAGCCTCCTATGTACGAACTTGTTATGGGAGGGATTTTTATCATTCTTTTAATTGAGGGAACAAGAAGGGCCTTGGGTTGGGCTTTTCCCTGCGTGGCGGTTCTGGTTCTACTTTATGCCCGTTTTGGGGAAATAATGCCCGGCCTCTTTGCGCACAAAAACTATGGAGTTGACCGGATTATATCCAGTATGTTTATAACTGCAGATGGCGTGTTTGGAATGCTGGCCGGGATTTCCGCCACGTTTATCTTTCTGTTTATTCTTTTTGGCGCCCTTCTCAGGGAGGCAGGGGGCGGGGAGTTTTTTATTAATTTTGCCTATGGCATTTGTGGCAGATTCCGCGGCGGTCCGGCAAAGATCGCTGTCGTCGCCAGTTCATTATTCGGCATGCTTTCAGGGAGCGGGACGGCCAATGTGGCCGGTACAGGCCAAATCACCATTCCACTTATGAAAAGGACAGGGTACCCGGCTCATTTCGCTGGTGCGGTGGAGACCGTTTCCAGTGCCGGCGGTCTCCTGATGCCACCTATTATGGGAAGTGCGGTATTCATTATGATGGAGATACTGGGTGTCAATTATCTGACCATCATAAAGTCGTCCGTGCTCATGGCCATTCTTTATTACCTCGGGCTTTTTATCATGGTGGATATAGAGGCCCAGAAAATAGGAATTGTCGGTCTTAAAAAAGAAGAAATTCCCCCGTTGAAAAAAACACTGAAAGAAGGCTGGCAATTTTTTATACCTCTTTTGATACTCATTTATTTTTTAGGTTTTGAAAGAAGCTCGGTGACCAGGGCGATTCTCTGGGCAAACCTCAGCATTCCTCTGGTAGCGATGATGCGGGAAAAAACCCGAATGTCTTTTTCAAAGATTCTAACCGGTCTTGAAAAAGGGGCATTAACAGCCGCCCCGGTGGTAGCCATACTGTCTCTTGGGGGGATAGTAGTCGGTATGATTACCCTCACAGGTTTGGGCCTGATGATGTCTTCTATCCTGATTGACCTTTCCCATGGGAATCTTTTTTTACTTCTACTAATGACCATGGTGGCTTCCATTATCCTGGGTATGGGTGTACCCCCTGTGGCTGCTTATATCATTCTTGCTATCCTGGTGGTACCTGCCCTGATTAAAATGGGAGTTTACCCTCTGGCCGCACATCTTTTTGTGTTTTACTTCGGCACCATTGCAGGGATTACCCCTCCGATGGCTCCGGATGCTTTTGTTGCAGCGGGAATTGCCGATTCCCCCATGATGAAGACTGCTTTAACCGCCTGTCGGCTTGCGTTGGTTATTTTTATTGTTCCCTATATGTTTGTGTATAACAATGCGCTTCTTTTGGTGGGAAATTTGGGCGAGATATTGCTGGTGTGTGTCACCGCCTTTTTCGGAGTCACTGCGCTGGCTTGTGCCGCACAAAATTATCTGGGTGGAAAGTTGCCCATTTATTTCAGGCTGGCTTTATTCATTGGCGGTGGATGTTTGATTTACCCGGGTTGGGTGACTGACCTGGTTGGAGTCGTCCTCGTTTTAGCACTTCTTGCCATTAGGACTCCGGATTTGTTGAAGCGTTTCACCATAGGGCTTTTTCAACATAATTAATCTGCCGAATTGAACAAAAGTAAATAGTAGGATTTTGCTATGGATAAAACCTTTATTGCGAGTATGACCTGGGAAGAATTTAGAGATAAAGTGAATTCAAAAACGGTAGTTGTTGTCCCTGTGGGGTCGACAGAGCTTGAAGGGACTCATCTGCCATTGGGTGTGGATACCATTATGGCTGACGGTGTGGCCGCCAAACTGAAAGGCGAACCGGGCGTTTTAATCGGTCCTACCCTCCCTATCGGGTATTCAAAATGGTTTAAACCGTTTCCGGGAACCATCTCCCTTGAGCATGACACGCTGACCCGGGTCTTTTTGGAATATGGGACCTGCTTAATTGATCACGGTGTCAGACGAATACTCTTTTTAAACTCTCATCGTGGCAACAACTCATGCATCGAAACTGCCTCTCGCACTTTGATTATGGAGAGAAAAGTTCGCATAGCCATGCTGAGCATCTGGAAGCTGGCAAACGATTTAACATCAAAACAAAGCGGGATGATCAAGGAGGGGAAATTTACCCATGCCGGTGAAATAATGACTTCCTCGATCATGGCGCTTGAACCGGATAATGTCGCCATTGACAAAATGGCCAAGGACTCCGTTAAATCTCCATCTAAAAGTCAATTTAAAGTGAAGAATTCCCTTGGTGATACCGAGTTACAAGGCTGTGTGCAGACGCTTTATCAGGATATCAGGGACGTCACCGATACCGGCGTGATGGGCGACCCCACTGCGGCATCCGCAGAAAAAGGGGTGTCGATCCTTAACCTGATTACCGATTACGCCCGGGCGTTCATTCAAGAGTTCAGGAATCTTTCCATCGAATGATCTCAACTGGAGCTGAAAATGCTGAAGCTAAACAAATCGAATCTGAATCTGGAATACAAGCTGATCGACCATATTACTACAGTACGTTACGAAGACCTACCTCCTGAAGCAGTAGATTGCTGTAAACTCTTGATTATGGACGCCCTGGGCGTCACCTTTCCGGGAAGCCAGGCCCCCGGGTGCACGGAAGTCGCTGATCTTGCACATGCCTGGAAAAGTGAATCGGGCGCTTCTGTTCTGATTCATGGCGATAAGACGCTGCCGCCTTTTGCCGCAATGGTGAACAGTACCATGATGCACGCTCTTGACTTTGATGATACTTTGGACGCTTCGGCGCTGCACACCTTTGTGAATGTATTGCCGGCAGCGATGGCAGCAGCAGAAACCGTTGGCAGCATAGACGGTAAACGTTTTATGACCGCTCTGATTCTCGGGGTAGATGTCATTTGTCGCCTGAGCATGGGAATCCGCCGGCCGTTGTCCTGGATTCGAACAGCCACTTGCGGTTCTTTTGGCGCTGCAACTACGGTGGGAAAAATCCTTGGGCTTGACTACGAACAGATGACCAATGCTCTGGGCGTGGCTTACAGCCAGACAGCGGGAAACGCGCAAGGTCTGCTGGAAGGGCGATTGGTCAAACGCATGCAGCCGGGATTTGCCGCGCAGGCTGGATTGACATCCGCTTTTCTTGCCGAAAGAGGTATTACCGGAAGCCATGCATTTCTTGAAGGTACCTACGGGTTTTACAATCTTTACGAACAGGGAGAGTTTGATCACCAGCCGATTGTTGAAAGATTGGGGTCTCACTACACCATCACCGACCTGAGCATCAAGCCATATCCGAGCTGCCGCATGACCCATGCCTCCATAGACGCTGCACTTGAACTGAGAGACGTCATCGGGGGAGATGTTGAAGATATTGATCAAATAGAAGTGAACGCATCAAAGATGGTTACCGAAATGGTGGGCAAGCCTTTTGTGATTGGTACAAACCCTCAGGTAGACGCTCAGTTCAGCATTCCCTATACAGTGGCCTGTGCCATGGTGCGGGGAGATGTTTTTATTGGTGACTTTGAAACCGAGGCCATCCATGACACACAGGTCAAATCACTTGCAGACCGCGTTACCGTCTCGGTAAATTCTGATTTGTTGGACAAGGACATTCTTCATGCCGGATTGGTCATCAAAATGAATGACGGGCGGACCCATGAGAAAACGGTCAACGTTCCCCTGGGGAACCCGGAAAAGTCAATGGATGTCGAGCAGTGTAAGCAGAAATTCAGGAAATGCGTGGCTTACAGCGGGCTTGATTTTGATAAGTCCAAAATAGAAGACCTTCTTTCCATGATCGATTCTCTGGAACACATACAGGATATTAACCGGATGATTGCTCTGATGCTGCCCTGATAATACCGGCAGGCGTTGAGCAGATAAAATAATTGGTAACCGTTCACGGGTTCAAAGGTTCAGAGGTTCAAGGTTGCATTCTAGTCCCTAACCGTGAACGTTGAACCTGAGTAGTTACAAAAGGATTTACATGACCGTAAAAAAAATATTCGATGCCGGTGCTCTGCAATATGACCGAAACCGGCGAAAGGTGATTCCCTGTTTCGATGATTTTTACAAAACCCTGATTCGGCTGATACCGTTTCATCGCGATGAAAAATTTACTGCCCTGGACCTGGGCGCAGGCACGGGCCTGGTGACTGCTCTCATTTTCAATGTTTTTCCCCAAGCGGCCGTATCCCTTGTCGATATTTCCCAAAAGATGCTGGAAAAGGCAAAGAAGAGGTTTGCCGGAAAAGATAATGTGGTGTTTCACATTATGGACTATAATACCTCCCCGTTGCCGGGGAAGTACGACCTGGTCGTGTCTGCCATGTCGATCCATCATTTAAAGAATCCGGATAAGAAGCGTCTTTTTCAAAAGATTTACCATGCGTTGATTCCGGGCGGTGCTTTCATTCACGCCGAGCTTGCGCGGGGGGGCACGGATGACATTGAAAAGATCTACCAGAAGCAGTGGAGAAAGCACCTTGGGGGGACAGACCTGACTGAAGATGAGTTGAACGTCATATACGAACGGATGTCCTACGACATCCCGGCACCACTCGATATGCAGCTGGAGTGGATGCGGGATGCAGGGTTTATAAATGTAGACTGTTTTTATAAATATTTTAATTTTGTCGTTTATGCGGGATGCAAAAAAACGGCATGAAGGTTTCATTGATCGATTTTTTAGCAAAATCTATTTTTTCAATGGATAATCCTAGAACCGGAGGTTGGTTTTTATGAATAAGGATCTTAAAAAGTTAACCAAAGATCTGGCAAAACTGGTGGGTAAAGAAAACGCATTTACCGACAGGCCCACTGCTTTGGCCTATGCCAAGGATACCATGCCATGGGACGTTGAAAAGCACAACATGCCCTATGCCGTGGTCAGACCGGCGGACAGCCGTGATGTTTCGGCGGTGTTGAGCTATGCCAATGAAAAAAAAATACCGGTGCACACCCATGGCTCCGGGACTTCCCTGGTCGGCCTGGGCCGACCGAAAACCAATTGTATAGTTCTGGACATGGCAAGATTGCAGAAAATCGAAGTCTTTCCTGAAAGGGGCTACTTTGAGGTTGAAGCCGGAATGCATATCGGGAAGTTAAGAAAAGCTCTGGCGCCACATCGTGCCCTGCTTCCCGTTTTCCCGGGCAGTGAGCTGGTGGCCACCATCGGTGGTTCCATTTCGGTGAATACCAGTGCCCATGCAGTGGATGCAACCCTTTGCAAGCCCGGGGACTATGTGCTGGGTATGGAAGTCGTACTTCCGACCGGAGAAATTCTTCACACCGGTACAGAATCCACCAGAAAGCCAGCCGGAATTGAAGCCACTAAATTTCTGGTCGGTTCCGAGGGGCTTTTGTGCGTGATTACCAAAATACGCATGCGGTTGATTCCGTTACCGCATACGGAGAATATCGTGGCCTATTATAAATCTACCGAGGATATCTTGGATACGGTCATGGCCATGTATAAAAAAGGGATTCCCACACCCATGTTTTTTGAATACCTGGATGAAAAGGCGTCAACCGTCGGCTATGAAGCTGTTGGGCTTGAAGCGCCTGATGGAGCCGTTGCCATGATGACCATCAGCTCCTCAACCCCGGAAGGGTGCCAGGCCAAAGCCGAGGTTTTTTTGAAATTCTTACAGGAAAGCAACCCAATTGAAGCCAGAATTGTAACGGACAAGGAGGAATGGAACAAGATCTGGAGCAGCCGGGCCGAGGCGGGAAATTATGTCTATCGTTTGGGATCCACCTTTGGCAGTGAGGTTACCGTAAGGGTAGATCATCTCAAGGCTGCCTTTTTAGAGGCAAAAGAGATCATATTGAACTTGGACAGCTACCAGGGCAATGAGTTTTATTCCTTTGGACATATCGGTGCACCGACCATCCACGCCTATGCCTTTATTCCCACCAAGGACATTTCCAACGAGGTAAAAAAAGCGGTGACCCTGGAGGTAAAGAAAAAAACGGAATCCCTTAACGTCAAGTACGGCGGTTGCGGAGGCGAATGGGGTTTGACGGCCCAGCGGGCATCCTTTCTAAAAGAGAAATATGGTCAAAACTATTATGATTTGCTGGTAAATTTAAAGAAAACCTTTGATCCCAATAACATTCTAAATCGTGGGAACCTGGAGGGCTGGGTGTGAAACAAGACGCAAATATCCGCGATACTCTTTTGAAGGAAATCGCAAAATGCCGATCGTGCCGATTCTGTGTTGATGTATGTCCAACCTATCAGGCTTCCAGCGGTGTGGAAAGCATGTCGGCCTATGGCAGGCTGCAAATCATGAAGTATCTGCTCAACGGCACCTTGGAATTCGATGATTCCCTGACCTTTTGCCTTTACAGTTGCCTTCAGTGCAAGCGCTGTGAGATGGTTTGCAAAAGCAAAGGGCAGAATCTGGAGATCTGTGAACTCATCCAGCTGGGAAGATCTCTTCTGTCCGGAAAGTTGGTGGAAGGAGGGAGACATGCAACGATCTAAAAGTTTGATTTCTCAGGCCCTGTCCACACTGAAAGGGAATATGGAACGGACCGGTGATCCACTGGGCTTTAAGAAAGATTACTGGACCGGATGGACAGAAGGCCTTAATCTGCCAAGGGAAGGAGAAACCGTGTTGCTCACGGCAAGAATGTACCAGATGCTTCCCTATGTGATACAGGCCACGGAAATGGTTGCTTCGGCAAAGCCGATTTTGCCACTTCTATCGCTGAAAGCCTTTGCAAAAATGTTTGAGAAGGCCGGTTCGGTGGCGGGTGAAACCGTACTTCGGCTAAAGGCAAAGGGAGCACGTGAGGTAAAGCATAAAGGGGAAAACGCCCTTAAAGGAATTGCTGCGGCTCTTAATGGTGCCAATGAGTTTCCCGCATATCATTATGAAGCAGAGCCCTACAGCGGAGTTCTGTTATACGATCTGGGGCTTGAAAAACACATCGCACCACATGTAAAAAAGGTGTATCAGCAGCTTAAATCCAGCGGGGTGAAAAGGGTCATCACGGTCGATCCTCACACCACCTTCATGTTGAGAGAAGTCTTTCCCGGGTATATTTCCCATTACGACCTAGAGGTGGTGCACTATCTCGAACTGCTTTTCGGAAAGGTTGAAGATTTAAAAACAGCTGCGGCACAGAAACTACCCAAAGAATTTGTCATGCACGATTCCTGCGTGATGACCCGGGACCTGGGTATTGTGGAGCAGGCACGTCAGGTTGCGTCTGGATTGGGGATCACTTTGATTGAACCGGAAAACGCAGGGCAGGACACCGCCTGCTGCGGCGGACCGGTGGAATATGCCTATGCTGACTTAAGTGGCAAGATATCGAACATTCGTATCCAGGAGCTTGCCGCTAGAGGCAGAAATATTCTGGTAACCTGTCCCATATGTCTGATCAATCTGATGAAATATGAAAAGCAGATGGGCATCAAAGTCTGGGATATGGGTGAACTGCTGTTTACTGCCTGTAAAGGCAAATAGATTAAGCATAAAAAAAGTGTAACGCTTACTTGTACATTCAAACAATGACCCGCCTTTAAAACCGATCACCTGAATGCTTCTGGAAAGATTTTTTAAAGGGTTGTTTTAATGCAGAGAGGTAAAATATGGTTTCAAAAGAAAAGAGAGCCGAAATTTTAAAAAAGATTCACGATGCCGTGGTTGAGTTCGAGGAAGAGACCAGTGTCCAGTTGTGTAATGAAGCGTTGGATGAAGGTATTGACCCTTACGATGCCATCATGGATGGGCTGGCGGCAGGCATGGAAACGGTGGGGGGATTGTACGAGCAGAAGGAGTATTTTGTGCCCGAGCTGCTGCTGTGTTCAGATGCCATGTATGCGGGCCTTGATGTTCTTCGACCTCATGTGAAAGTGGATAAATCGGTGAAGGCTGTGGGAAAAATAATCATGGGTGTCATTGAGGGTGATATCCACGATATCGGTAAAACCCTGGTCAAGACCATGTTTGAAGCGGCAGGATGGGAAATTTACGACCTGGGAAAAGATGTAAAGCTGGAAAAATTCGTGGAAGAACTGGAGCGAACCCAGGCAGATGTTGTGGCTCTATCCGCACTTATGACCACCAGTATGCTGGCCATGCCCAAAGTCATTGATATGCTCAAAGCCAGGAAGCCAGAGGTAATTATCATGGTCGGAGGTGCTCCGCTTTCTGCTGAAATTGCAAAGCAGTATGGCGCAGACGGTTATGCCAAAGATGCGATCGCCGCTGTCGAAGAAGCGGACCGGCTTTTAATAAAGGTGGATTGATTTGCACAGAGTCACTGTAGATTGAAAAAGCGAGGAATGGTGAGATGCAGTTAAAACCGGATAGGATGACCAGCCTGGAGCGAATGGACGCCTTGTTTAACAATGAGAAGCCGGACCGGGTTCCAGTGGGTGCAATGAGCACCGGCTTTAACACCAAAAACGCCGGGTTTACCGTTGCAGATGCATATGAAGATCCTGACAAGAGTTTCCAGGCAATGATGTGGACCACCCGGCAGTATGACTGGGACCCGATCCCCCAGTATGCCGGGCATACTGTTCTGGGAGCATGGGACTTCGGAGGCCAGGTAAGGATGCCCCAGGGGGATTATGAAGGTGCTCTGGTGGTTACAACTTATCCGGTCAAAGATGAGGGGGATATAGACAGGCTCAATATGCCGGATCCGAAAACGGCCGGAAGAATACCCCAGGCCATGCGGTTTTCCCAGCTGCAGGCTGCGAACGACATCCCTGTTTTTTTCTTTTCCCGCAGCCCGTTTACCATGGCGGCAAATATCAGCGGCATCGATCGGTTCCTGAGGTGGACCATGAAAAATCCGGCCGCTTGTGAAAAACTGTTGCGACTTTCCATGGAACATATCTTCAATGTTCTTGAGTACTGGACGGAAACCTTCGGGCTGGACAAGATCTTTGCATGGATGAGCAGCCCCAGTGAATCGAACCAGCTCATTTCTCCCAGAACATTAAAAAAATTTGCCCTTCCTTATCATGCCAGGTACCATGAGCGGCTGAAAAAGCTGGGGATCAAACGATTCGGTCTGCATATCTGCGGTGATCAAAATCTAAACCTGCCCTTGCTCGCCGAGGCTTCTCTGTGGCGACATCCCAGTGTCCTCAGCTTCGGTCATGAAGTAGATATAACAACTGCGGCCGAGTATTTTCCTAAAGATATTATCTATGGGAACATTGAGCCAGCAGTCATCCAGACCGGAACCCCTGAACAGGTTTATGAACTGAGCCGGGTTGCAATAGAAAAAGGAAAAAAAGCACCCGGAGGATATATACTGGGGCCCGGTTGCGGTCTTCCTGTGATGGCCCCGCCGGTCAACGTCTGGGCCATGACAAAGGCGGCAAACGACTTTGGCTGGTATGACTGATGCGCTCGCGGGATTCGGAGGATTGCCGTGTGGGTGCCGTGCACATAAATCGTGAAAGAATTGTAACTGGTTCAAAGTTCCGTGGTTCACGGTTCAGGGTTAAACAGATGATTTGATAGCTGTTAACCCATCAGTTGTTCGAGCTCATCATGTCACTCAGGATAAACCCAACCGTGAACTGTGAACCCTGAACCTCATCAACCGAGCAGTCACAAAGAATCTTTAAAAAGATAACAAAGGAACATGGAGAAATGACCAAAAAAGAACGAATAGAGACGATGCTGGCGGGAAAGCCGGTGGATCAGGTTCCACTCTTTCCATTTCTGTTGGGGTTTTGTGCCAAAAACATGGGGTATCCCATATCCACCATATACAACAATGCGGAAAAAAGCTTCCATGCACAGCTAAAGACAATGGAACAGTACAGGTTTGACTGGGGGCCGATTTACGGGTACGCATCTTACGGCACATGGGAATTCGGCGGTGAAATTGAGATGCCCTCGGGGGAATACCAGCAGGCGCCCTCTCACAAGATGTTTCCGGTCAAATCCGAGGAGGATGTCGAAGGACTGCGCCTCCCCGACGTCAGGAAAGCAGGGTGCATCCCGCTGGCCATGGAGTTCTCCAGGCTTCAGGATAAATTCGACCTACCGGTTTCATTGGTGCTGGGCGGCAACTTTACCATTGCCGGTAATATTTGCGCGGTGGAAAAACTCTGCCGGTGGATGTTGAAAAAACCTGAAATCGCTCACAAAGTTCTCAAAATGGCGACGGATCATATATTAGACACCGTTGCTTACTGGGCGCAAACCTTTGGCCCTGAACGGGTCATTCCACAGCTCTGGGAACCGTTGGCCGCCAACCTCATTATTTCGCCCAAGCAGTTCGAGGAATTTGTGCTTCCCTATCTGATCGAATCCAGTGAAAAAATTCTGGCTATGGGGGTCAGGCACATCCTGTATCATATCTGCGGCGAGCAGAACGACAACCTCAACGCCTGGGCAAAGGTGCCCACCGGCGATCCGGGATTGTGCAGTTTCGGAGAGGAAATTGATATTGCCCGGGCCATAGAGGTGTTGGGTGAAAAGAATATTATTATCGGCAACATCGATCCCAGAATCTTGCTTACCGGAAACCCGCAAGAGATTTACGATCTATGCAGGGAAAGCATCGAAAAGGGTCACAAGGCTCCACGGGGGTTCATGCTCAGCTCCGGCTGCGAGGTGTCGCCCGAAACTCCGGGATATCACATTTATATGATGCAAAAAGCCGTTCAGGATTTTGGTACATACAACGGGTGAGAGCTTGCCAGCGGCGAAAAATTTTCTCCTCCGGACAAAAAAGGGCAGGGGTGGGGATGAATGCATAAGGAAAGAGAACGACTTTGATCCATTTATCCGGATTGGATCAGAAAAGATAAACCATATGTTCATGCACAAACTGTTTGCCACCGCGTTGGGCTATCGCTGGATCATTTTTTCCCTGCTGGCCCTTCAGTATCTTCTGGTCTATTTTCACCGGGTCTGTCCTGCCCTGATGGCACCGGAACTGACCGACGCATTTTCCATCAGCGGTGCATCCCTTGGCATCCTTTCCTCCGGATATTTTTACCCCTATGCGCTCATGCAGCTGCCTGTGGGGCTGCTGTCGGATGCCTGGGGGGCTCGAAAAACCATTACCCTGTTTGCCTTGTTCGGCGCTGTTGGCGCCGTTCTTTTCGGGCTGTCACCCGGGTTTAAGGTGGCCACGGTTTCACGCATAATGGTCGGTTTCGGCTTGTCGGCCATTTTTGTGCCGGCGTTGCGGATTTGCGCCGAATGGTTCCGGCCGCGAGAATATGCCGGCATTTCCGGCATGCTTCTGGCCATGGGTGGGGTAGGATGGTTTGTGGCTGCCACTCCGTTGGCATGGATGACAACGACCTTCGGGTGGCGCGGCACCTTCATCGGAATCGGGTACGTCACCGCGGTCCTTTCTGTTCTTACCTGGATTTTTACGGCGGATACACCGCAGGGCAAAGGCTTTGCACCGGTACTGGAGCACCGGGCGGGTGCTACTGACTCGAAATCGCAGAATATTTTTGTCAGCCTGTTGAGCGTGCTAAAGAATCGAGATTTTTGGCCCATTGCCGGATGGTTTTTCTTTTTCGGGGGAATGCTTTTTGGATTTTGCGGACTGTGGGCGGGTCCTTATCTGATGGATTCATATTCTTTCTCAAAGACGGAAGCGGGTAATGTCCTGGCCATGATCGCCCTGGGCACCATGGTGGGAAGCCCGTTACTGGGGAACCTTTCGGATCGGGTGATTATCGGGCGGAAAAAAGTGATGTTCTGTTCAGCCACCATCCTGATGACCGAATGGATCGTTTTATTTGCCTTCAGGGAAGCCCTCCCCAGGCCATTTCTCTATCCCCTGTTTTTCTTTCTGGGCGTATTCGGCAATGCCGTTGCGGTGGTCGGTTTTGCCATGGCCAAAGATCTCTTTTCCATCGAAATAGCCGGTACGGCAGTTGGGGCGGCGAACTTTTTTGCATTTTTAGGAGCCGCCTTTTACCAGCCCATGACCGGATACCTGATGGATCTTATCGGCAAGGTAAACGACGTCTATCCCTCCGAGGCCTATCAGATCGCCTTTGCTTTCTTCCTGCTGACCAGCATTACCCATTTTTTCTGTATGACCCGGATCAAGGACAGACGCAAGTCAGGTTATGTATAATTGCCCTGCATGTGTTGAGGAATACAACCACACCGATAAAACCGTCATAGCTCAGTCTGTTGGGTGTGGCTTGAACCTCGCGAATATCATGTTTATATGCTATAAAGACCGTGGGGAATTTAGCAGTCAAAAAGAATGAAGCGAACGTTTAATGTTCGGGTAAAATATTCATGCACGTATGGTAAACGGTGAGGAGAAATTTAATGACCCTTGTCGAGGTGGACGCCGGATCCTGTGGTTTTAAAACCCGTATAGAGGTTGCTAAAAACGACAGTCGGATGGTCGGCATTAAAATATCGAGCAACTGCGAAGCGGTGCAACAATGGGGCGATCGACTCGAATCAGTAGACTGGCGTGAATGCCTCGGGGAAAACGCATTCTCATCGCAAGTCTTCATTTCCGCTGCCGATTGCCTGAAACACCCGTCCTGTCCGGTTTGCGTTGGATTGTTAAAGGCGATCGAGGTGGAGGTTGGCGCCTCGCTGTCTGCAGATACAACCATTCGATTTATTCAGGGCGAGTGATAAATACCAACCGATAAAATTCGTTTTTCTAAAGAGCTTACACAACCGGTTACCTTTAAACAACGGCAGACCCATGGCAGAAAAAACTTCCATGCCTTTGGTGATATTTGAGCCCTCCGGTCGGAGGGGGAATGTCAGCGCAGGCAAAACAATTATTGAGGCTGCGCAGGATCTTGGCGCGGATATTCAGAATGTATGCGGAAGCCAGGCCCAGTGCGGAAAATGCAAAGTCAGGATTATCCAAGGGGTCTCCGCAAACCAGGGCAATGCGTCACCGACAAAAAACCTGTCTCCCATAGAGGAAGGCGAAAAAAGCCACCTTAACGAAAAACAACTGGCTGACGGCTGGCGCCTGGCCTGTCAGGCAAGGATTTTGGGGGATGTGGTTGTCATGGTCCCTGATGAAAGCCGGGCGGACCGCCAGGTCATATCCAAGGACCCAGGCAAAAGAAAAATCGACCTGGACCCTGCGATCAAGCAATACGCCGTGTCTTTAACTCCTGCCGACTTGAATCATCCCATCGCTGACTGGGAGCGCCTGTCGGCCGCTTTGGGGGAACGTTTCGGCCTGTCAGGACTTAGGGTCGAACATTCGGTACTTATGAAATTGCCCCAGGCATTGCGTAGCAGGAACTGGGAGGTTTCCGTGTCGGTCCGGCATCAGAGGGAAGTGGTTCAAATTAGCGCAGGCCTGGAAGGGAAAATGTTGGGGCTGGCGGTGGATATCGGTACCACAAGCCTTGCGGTCTATCTCTGTGATCTGAATACCGGTGAGGTCATGGCCACCGGGTCGATGGTTAACCCCCAGGTTGCCTTCGGCGAAGACGTCATGTCCAGAATTTCCTATACCATGACGAATCCCCAAGGGACAGCATTGCTTAGCAAAGCAATCGTCCAGGGGATTAACGATCTGATCCGTGATACAACCATCCATGCGGGCGTGGAGGCCAGCAACATTGTAGAGGTGGTCTGTGTCGGTAATACATGCATGCACCATATTTTTATCGGCTGTGATCCGAGAAATCTGGGGAAATCCCCCTTTACTCCGGTGATTCATCATTCCATGGATATCCGGGCCGACGAAATAGGACTCAAGGTTTCTGCGGGAGCCTATGTGCATCTGCTTCCTGTTATTGCCGGATTCGTCGGTGCGGATACAGTCGGTGTGCTTATTGCCGAAGAGCCATACCACCGAGATGAAATGACGCTGATTATCGATGTGGGGACAAACGGCGAGTTGGTTCTGGGTAACCGGAACCGGTTGATCTGTTCCTCATGTGCCACCGGTCCGGCATTCGAAGGGGCGACCATTCGACACGGCATGCGAGCTGCCCGGGGTGCAATTGAGGCGATACATATCGATCCGTCTACCCTTGAAGTCAGGCTGAGTATCATCGGCAATACCGCCGAGGAAGCCGGACAGGGCCAAGTGAAAGCAAAAGGGATCTGTGGATCCGGAATCATCGATGGTATTTCTCAAATGTTTGCGGCAGGCATTGTGAAAAAAAACGGCCAGTTCAATAAGGAGCTCAAATCACCGCGGTTGCGTTTCGATTCCAAAGGCCCTGCGTTCATCGTTGCCTGGCCGCATGAAACAACCACCGGACAGGAGATTGTCATTTGCCTCGATGATGTGCGGGCCATTCAAATGGCCAAGGGGGCCATATATGCTGCCGCCAAGCTCATGATGCAGGAACTTGGCGTAAGGCATCTGGACAGGGTGATTCTGGCAGGGGCTTTCGGCAGCCTGATCAATAGAAAATCCGCGGCAGTCATTGGTCTTTTTCCCGACTGTGAGCTTGAGAAGGTAAGGGCGGTGGGTAATGCCGCCGGGGATGGCGCTCGTTTGGCACTTTTGAACGTGACCAAACGAAGAGAGGCAGATGTGGAATCCGCCAAGGTCGAGTATGTAGAATTAACCACCCGACCAGGTTTTCAGCAAGAATACGCCAGGGCCATGTACTTTCCCCATATGACAGATAAGTTCCATCACAACCAGGACTGAGATATTCGGGTTCTTCTCCAAATTAGTTGGAGAAGAGGGTCCAAGTTCATATGACTTTTGCCAGGCATTCAATTCTTTGTAACTCTTTAGCATTTCACTCGAACCCTTGGCCCCTTGAACCCTTTGGAACCACACCGACTCACTTGAAGATGATTCACCTGCCTTGTCTGAATTAACTACAACGAATCAGGAGATGAATAGATATTCAGTCCGTATTTTTCAACTTTTGATAGTAGGAATGCATTGTATAAAGGGCGGCCATGGGATTGTGACCGGTCACCCGATCCTTGGCTGCCAGAACCGTACAAAATGCCTTTGCTTTCTTGAGAAACAGCGCATCGTGTCCCACGCAGAGCCCAAGCACGATGTTTAGTTCTGTTTCTTCATGGTTCAAGATCTCCGCCTGGAGTAGCGGGTTGCACATGGTTTCATAGGATCCGATTCTTACCTTTTCTTTCTCCGTTATACCGATATTTTCCTTGGGAACTCCTCCGGCATTGCAGCCTACGGACGCCAGCTCGAATCCCTGTGATTCCAGTATATCGGAAAGGAGGCCCGCTTCTTTTTGCACTCCACCGCAGAAGGCGATACCCAGCTTCTTGAATCCGAGTTTTTGGGCAAATTCTACCGTTTCCTGTACCCGGCATTTGGTGGGTTGAATCACATAGTTTCCCGGCTTTCGGTCGGCGTAGCATTCCGCTTCCTGAACCGAAGCCAGACGTGCAAAATTCTTCAGATCGGGTGCCTGATACGCTTGGGTGACTTGTAAAATCAAATCCTGATAATTCAAAGTCGGGCAAAAGGCCGGTCCCTTACCGCCCTCTTTTATCAAACAGACGCGCTTACTTCGTGGAATTTTGCAACGGGCACAATGGGCTTTTATTTCCATATTTCTCCTTAAATTTTATCAGCTGAATCTTGCCAGATCCAGGTAGTGACCTGGTTCAGTCTGCTACCATCGTAGCGGGTTTAATTTTTTTATAAGGGTTGGTAAAGATATGGAGGCTGGAAAAGACTTATGGTTGTTTCTCAGTCTTTATTCCTTTACGAAAAATATCAAATCCAAGCTGGAGTGTATTTTTGATGTAATCTTTATCCTCATTAATAATTTTTTTACTGGTTGACCACAGGATAATACCGGAAAAAAATGCCCAGAACGTGTCGGAGAGCGCGACAGGATGACGTTCGGTAAAAACACCTTTTTTTATGCCTTCTTTAAATATTCTTGCCATACTTCCAATCGATATTCGAGACAAATCGGTTATATCATTCAAAACCTCAGGAGATAGATTTTTTAACGTTTCGCTGGATTGAAGATGAAACATATTAATCAGCACCAGAGGGTCGAACTCGTAGACATCATACATCGCCTCTACCAGGGCATCCAATTTTTGTTCCGGCGGCATGTTTTCTTCTTTAACAATCTGATCCACTCTTATCTGAAGGTACTGGAGTATTCTGACCGAAAGAGAGGCATATAACTCCTCTTTATTTTTGAAATAAAGATATAAGGTGCCCGGACTAAGCTCCGCCTCATTTGCGATATCGTCCATGGTTGCCCGGTTAAAGCCTTTGTCGGAAAACACTTTTTTGGCTGCAACCGTAATTTGCTGTTTTCTTCTTTCTTTTTCCCGTTCTTTTCTTTCTTTGATACCCATATCGACAAATTTTTCCTGAAGATTATTTATTTTTTTTAGGCTATTTGGTAATTTATTTTGTTTATTTAGTCAAGTAGAACATTAAAGAAATAAAATCCAATCCCGAAAAAACTTAAAAAGAAGAACATGCACGAGGGCTTAGCTGGATACAGGTATGTATCATGGAGGAAACAGAGATACCTATGTGCGATTTTTATGAGACGTTTCGAATGGTTATCTATGATAGGTTTATAGGTGAGTCTTCTCTAGCGGCGCGACTTCTCTCATTCGCTGGGACGGCAGGTCAGATACAGAACGACCATGCTAAATTGAAACCAACCACTTTCCCGGGCGACAGGCTCAAGCTGCCTAATAATTGTTCAGATTCCTTCTTTCGGCAGATACAGTTTCACCGATTGAAGTCCGGAATTCATCACCATTTTCCTTAAATAGGGGTTGAAAATGAAATGGGATTTGATGATCTTGAGAGAAATATTCCTTCTTAGCCTGCTTGTTATTATCCGGTAGCGTTTTTCAAATCCATCTGGTGTTGTATGCAAAGCTTGTGCAAGTGCATGTGCGCTCCTAAATGCATAACTAATACCTTCTGCCGAACTCGGACTAATCCAACCCGCAGCTTCGCCTATAAACGCAATCCTGTCCTTGCCGGTCGATAAATGTTTTGTCTTCATGGGCCGCAACATATACGTACCCTCGCGCCACACGGTCTTTCCAAACTGAAAACCGTTACTTCTCAGCGTTTCCTTCAACAGCCTAAACTTTTCAGCTGTCTTTTCCTTTGGTTGAAGGGCTGCGCCTATAATCAGGTAATCTCCCTTTGGAATGGTCCAGCAGTAATAGTCGGTTATTTCCCTATCGAATATGGACATGAAATAAGGCAAACTGTCATCGTTCTCGACCCACTCCTGCACCGCAATATACTTTCCGGGGATTAAGCTCCCGGGTGACGCCTGCAAACGGACTTTAGAAGATGCACCGTCTGCTCCTATCAATATTCTCGCTTTCTCCACATAGGTCCGATCGCCTTGGACAAACTTTAGCTTGAAGAAACCTTTTTCTGGTGAATACGACTTGAAACGGAAATTTGTTCTGGTGTCAACGCTGGTCGGAACCATAGACAGCAACCAGGAATCGAATTTTTGACGATCCATGTTGATATAGTGCCGTTGGTAATACCTTTCGAGTTTTTGCTGAATATCGATGGCCTTAACCACAAAAAGCTGAGGTCCCTGCAGAACCTTCTTGGGCAGACCCAGTCCAAACTCGGATAGCATTCTTTGCGCATCAGGCGCCAACAGCCCGCCGCAACATTTGCCGGCAGAGAAAGGTCCGGGTACGTCCAAAAACGACCTCTTATCAACCAGCAATACTTTATAGCTCTTCCCGATAAGCCTTGCGAGTGTTGCCCCTGCTGGTCCGGCTCCGATAATCGCTAAGTCAAACATATAAGTGGTTGTCGCTTCTGTTCATTACCATCAGTGGATTTTTCTGTTCAGTCTTTTCGTTGGTGGCGGATCTGGTTTTGAAAGCTGCTTGATTGTGTTAACTAAGTCTAAAATTTGCTCATCATGGTCAGCCGGGTGCCGCTTGTTTTGAACGATTCGTCTTTACAGTTCGTTGCTTTCTAATATCATACGGCGTATTTTTACAAATGCTCTTACAATGTATATGCTGACTTCAACGGCTCTCTGTGAATTGAGAACGCTTGCGACTAACTTGGATTTTTCTTCCGCTGAAAGCTGAATCATGAAATCATCTAACCAAGTTCACCCGCCGGGGACCCAATGCTAAAGTTTTTCAAGATGCGTTTAACTCGATAGAGGCAATGTGAAAAGGCCGTTATATATTAAAGAAGAAGTAAAAAATACTTCCCTACAGTAGTGAAATGTTTTTTTATTATCGCCTTGCAATAAAATAACCTCCTGATAGCATAAATATAATAATCTGCAAATTATTAAACACCGTACCATGATTCGAATCTCCTTCCTTCATGACTATAGCATACTATATAGTGCCTGAACGAAAAGTCATGGTTTTACGAGCCAGCCGGTTGGTTATGTTCGTTCATTAAATTACTACCGTTCAAAATGATGGCAGCCAGTAGTAAATCAAATCTTGGCTACCT
>JAXHVO010000077.1 GCA_034189135.1 Thermodesulfobacteriota bacterium
TTTAACGAGTTGCCAATGCAAGTAAATTATGCATTTTCTGGAAAATCTTCGTTTTACTTCTATGCGATTTTACATCGTAAATTCAAACAGTTTTCAATTGTCGTTCAGACACTAATTAGAAGTTTTGTGATTATTTGGCTTTTATGGATGAAATTGTAAACGGACTATATCGATTGGGCGGTGTTCGGCAGCCGGCCTTTTTAGCTATGGGAAAACACAGGGTTGTCCAGATAGATGCTGGGCCGACTTTTATGGGCCCGGCATATTTAAACGATATCGTCGAACTCCTGGGGAAAAAGAGACAACCGGATTATCTTTTTTTTTCTCACTGGCACTTTGACCACGTGGGAAGTGCCCCATACCTTCTTCGTCACTTCTCTGAAATGAGATTGGGCGGAAGCAAAAAGTTTGTTAAACTGCTTGAACAGGAAAGGGTAATAGAAACAATCGCCAGGCTAAACCAGGGTCTGGTCAAAAAATATGATACAGCCAAAGAGTTTGTTCCCCAGGATTTTAATTACGCTGCATTAAACGTCGGCCGGGTACTTAAAGACGGTGATGTGGTCGATCTTGGAGGCGGAGAGTCTATTGAAGTCATAAGCACACCCGGTCATACCTGGGACAGTTTAAGCTTTTTTCTTCCCCGCAGCAGGACAATACTGACCGGTGAAGCGGTGGGAATCATTCCAGGAGATGACTTCTGGGTGTCCCCCCAGTTTCTATCAAACTATGATGACTATATTTTATCAATCCAGCGAATTCGCCAAAAGCAACCAAAGGTAATCGTCATGGGCCATCACCAGGTGGTGAAAGAGGTGACAGAAAAATTTTTCGCTGCATCTCTTTCCGATTGCAGGGCGTTTCGAACAATGATCGAACAATATCTTAAAGAAGCGCAAATGGATCAGCAGAAGGTCATCCAGCGTATTAAGGATGAAGAGTACCTGACTCTTCGCAAGGGAAAGCAACCCGAAGAGGCATTCCTTTTGAACACCCGGGCTCAGGTAAAGTTGATAGCAAAAAATATGACAGACTGAATAATCGAGGGGCGGGAAGTTTTTCAATCTCGACTCAGTTCGTCCGGAGAAGCGCCCATTTGCCGGTATCCGCCTTAACAATAATTTTGAGAAACTGGCGTACGGTCCGCCTAGGCGGACTGAGATTTGATTCGAACCAGCCCCAATGGACAGAACCCCACGGCAGCGTTGATCGTCTCTGCCTGTATGGATTTAACTTAAAAGATAGGGGGCGAGTACAGAGTGCATGACTTATTTGTTAAGGCGGATACCGGCAAATGGGCGCTTCTCCGGACAAACCACTCACAATCATTAAAGCTCAAACGGGTTAGCAAAAGTGCCTTCAACCCCTCAAATTGTCAGCGTGAAGGATTAAGCCGGGCCCTGAGTTCTCTTTTAAGAATTTTTCCTGCGCTGTTTCTGGGGAAGTCTTTTATAAAGAAGACTTTCTTGGGAATCTTGAAATGAGCGATCTTTCCCTGGAGGGCTTCGATCAGTCCGGTTTCGTTTATGCCGGCGCCTTTCTTCAATAACACAAATCCCGCAACCACCTCACCTCTCTTTGGATCAGGCATCGCCACTGCCGCCGCTTCTTCTACCTGCGGGATTGATTCGATGGCTCGTTCAACCTCAACCGAATAGATGTTTTCACCCGAGCTTATAATCAAATCTATCTTTCTCCCTACAATGTAAAGGAAGCCTTCCTCATCCCGTTTGCCCATGTCCCCGGTATGAAACCATCCGTTTTGAAATGCTTTTCGGGTTTCTTCAGGTTTGTTCCAATACTGCAAAAAGATGGTTGGACCTTTAACAATGATTTCACCGGGCTCACCCGGTAGAACATCATTTCCGTCGTTATCTACGATTCGAAGGAGGATGTGAAACACCTCTTTGCCGACTGAACCGGCCTTTCGCGCTGAATCTTCAAGGTCCAGGGTGGTTAAACGAAGTGTCTCGGTCATCGCATATGCCTGTGCAAATCTGATGCCCTTTTCTTTTTGGTACTTTCGGATCAAGGGAACGGGCATGGAAGCTCCGCCTGCAATGAAGAAGTGGACGTGAGAGAAGTCAACCTTTTCCCACCTGGGTGTTTTTGCAATCATCTCATACATTACCGGTACGGCGAATATGTAATTGATCTTTTCTTTAAAGATGAGATCGCTGATTTCAGATGGGTTGTCGAAGCTTTCGATCACCAGCGAACCTCCGGCATAAATAATCGGCGTGGCCGATGCGGCCAAAGCCCCGATGTGAAACAGAGGGGCAATCACCAGGGATTTATAGGTTGCATTGATACCGTAGCTGATCATTGAATGGATGGCGCCAAAGAAAAAATTCTCGTGAGAAAGCATGGCACCTTTGGGACCACCGGTAGTTCCGGAAGTGTACATGATTAAAAGTGGATCTTTGAATGCAATTTCCTCTTTGAGAACCGGTTCCTCGGCTGGGCACGAAGAGGCGAACTCCACCACTGAAAGATCATCGGCCAGTTCGTCTCCTCTGTGTTTAAGATAGTGTTTAATCTTGTCCTGGTCGGCCTTAATTTCTTCTACTTTTGTTACGAAATCAGAAGAGTAGATGAGAACGCTGGGAGTACAGTCGCTAATAATATATTCAAGCTCCGGCACCACCAGCCTGAAGTTAAGGGGAAGTATAATCATTCCCGTTTTGGCACAGGCAAAGAAGATCTCTAAAAATTCGCTGGAATTACCCATCAAGGTTGCCACCCGGTCACCCTTTTTAACCCCCAGCTTGATAAGCGCGTGGGCCATCTGGTTTACCTTTTCATTGAACTGCCGGTTGTTGTACTCCAGATTGCCGCATTTTAAAAAGGGGCGGTCCGGATAAGTCAGGGCGCGTTTGTAAATCCATTCTCCTAAATTCATCGAGCTTTTACTCCTTTTGCTTTTTCAAGTTTAAAGTGCCTTTAATATAATAGAAACAAATGTTCCGCCAGATGAGAAACCGTTTACCATGCCGAAATCAACCCGGGTCTTCTTCTTTTTATTTACGACGAACCGAAGGGGCATTATCGGATTATTAAGTCCCAATGTGGGAGGAATGACTGTTTCTTTTATTGATAGCGCCATGGCGGCGGCCCTTATTCCTCCTGAAGAGAAGCTTTCGCCGACAGCCCCTTTGATGGAAGAGATATAGGGTCTTTTCCCTTTTGCGGCGAACACACTGGACAGAGCCTCGGCTTCGAGAACATCCAATTGTCTTCCACCGTTGGCAGAGGCACAAACATAATCGATTTCATCGGGTCCGATTCCTGCTGATTCAAGCGCCCTTGTCATTGCCAGAGCAGGTCCTTTAGGATCTGATGGCCAATCGGTGGGTGAGGACGGATAAGCACTCATGCCCCATCCTGCAATTTCACAATACGGAATGGCTCCCCTGGCTTCGGCCTGCGACAGGTCTTCCAGGCACAAAATTCCCGATCCCTCACCAACGACAAAGCCGTTTCTCAGCGTGTCAAAGGGACGGGCTTCCTCCGAGCCTTGGCTTGCACAAGAAAGCGCTCTGAACTTGTTTAAAATTTCAAAAAAGAATTCTGAAATAATTTCAGTGCCTCCGGCCAGCATGACATCGGCACTGCCCCGTTTTATCTCTGCGGCTGCATAGGCGATGGCGGTCTCCGCCGAAGCTTCGTGGTGGTTCACGGTAGAGTTTATGCCCCTGAATTTAAGCTCTATGGATGTGTGCCCTGCAGGGGCGTTCATTACCGAGTTGGGTACCAGGATGGGGCTGACCATCCTGGGGCCTTCATCAAAAAGTATTCCTGCGAATTGAACCGAAACATCGGTGCTTCCATAGGCCGTGCCTAAAATAATTCCCATCCGGTCCATGTTGATGCAATCTAAATTAACTCCGGAATCATCAATGGCCATCCGTGCTGAAGCTGCTGCCAGGCGGGAAAGACGATCCATCTTTCTTAAGTTTTTTTTAGAAATAAAATCTGCCGGGGTAAAGTCGGACACCTGCGCTCCCAGCCTGGAGGGAAACCGGGATGTATCAAAAGATGTAATTGGAGAGATGCCTGAATCTCCTTGGAAAAGGTTGTGTGAAAAGCGACTTTTTCCCGTCCCTAAAGGAGTGACCATCCCCACGCCTGTGACTACCACTCGTTTATTCATTAATAATGCCCTGTTCGGTAAATTTTCCAAAGGTGATGGAAGTGTTGTTGCCACCAAAGGCAAAGGAATTGGAAAGAACGATTGAGAGATCCGCTTTCCGCGAACCTTCTGTCACATAATCAAGATCACAGTCAGGATCGGGCTCAGTTCGGTGAATGGTGGGTGGAATAAATTGATGGACAATTCCTAAAACAGAGGCCACGCCTTCAATCGCTCCCGAAGCACCCAGGGTGTGGCCGGTCATCGATTTGGTAGAACTGACCGGGATTTCATACGCTCTTTGACCAAATACGTTTTTAATTCCGCGGGTTTCCATGACATCATTTGCCGGTGTAGCCGTACCGTGAGCATTGACATAGTTGACCAATGAATGGTGAACTCCGGCATCCTGCAGGGCAGCGTTCATACAGCGCACTGCACCGGAGGCCTGCGGGTCAGGTGCAGTCATGTGGTATGAATCGCAACTCACGCCATATCCCAGAACCTCCCCGCAAATTCGAGCATCCCTGCTTTGCGCATGACTCAATGATTCGAGGATCATGATTCCGGCGCCTTCTCCCAGGGAAAGACCCTGGCGGTTTTTATCAAAAGGCTTGCAGTATTCTTTATCCACTGCCTTCAACGAATTAAATGAAGCATAGGTAATTCTGGAAAGGGGTTCGGTACCGCCTGCGATGATGATTTTGGCCATTTTGCTACGGATCAGGTCCCTGGCGTACCCGATGGCTGTCGCTCCGGATGAGCAGGCGGTCATGAAGGTGGTTTTAGGACCCATAGTTAGAAGATTGGAGGCAATGTGATCCGCCGAAGAAGCGCAACACAACGAGGAAAAACGGGAAAATCGGACGCGCTTATTCATACCTTTGTGATAGAATCTGTAAGCCTCCTCACACTCCAGCATTCCTCCGGCCCCACCTCCGATCACCACACCGGTGTCCTCCAGCAGTTCCTCCGGTAGAGGAAAAAGCCCTGCATCTTCTAAAGCCTCCAGGGCTGCAGCCATGGCCATAATATCCGAGCGGGACATTCTTTTCACCGAATATTCGCGCGGTAATATATCTTGATGTCTTAACCCCTTTACTTCTCCTCCGGTCCGGGTTCTGGAGTCGGTAGTATCAAAAACAGTAATGGGGCCAATGCCACAGACACCTGCACGTAAGGCGTTATAAAAATCGGGCACGCTGTTGGCGATAGAGTTTATGGTTCCCAGGCCCGTTATGACGACTCTTTCTGGTTGCATGGCGTTTTATTTTTAATACATTCGTTGTTTAAGAGTTGCCCTTCTATTCGGCAAAATGAGAGTGCGAGAGCTTAGTCGGATCTCATAAGATGACCGGTTCCGATCAATTCGAATCAATCGGATTTTATAGTAAGTGCCATAAATATATTCCGTTTTAAACGATGAAAAACTCGTATATAAGAGATGGTAAAGAAAGAACAGACTGACTGTGTTATAACGATTTTACCATGAGAACTATTTTAATAAATGGACCATATTCCATCATCGTTCTTTCTCAACCATCTCTAATACACTCAGACAGTTTCCTCATATAAAACGGAACATATTTAAGGCAGACAGTATAAATGCTAACATTTTTTCCTTTGAATTAACAAAATGCCATTAAAAGTGTCAAGTCCATCTTAGACATCAGAACATGGTTAATAAAAGTGACCCAACAGAAAGGCCGGTCGGCAACCAGATTCAACTTTATCTATTTTGAAAGGATTTTTCGCTCAGATAGTACAAACGAATGATTTTGAGGTCTTCATAACTTATCTGGCCATGATGTGCCCGGAAAATCGGAGACAGGTACTCAGGGCCAAGGCTGGCGAAAGTCGCTAAAACGGGTTGTACCTCCTGTTGGGAAAGCGCTGAAACGCCCAGCAATCCGTCCGAGCGGATTGGGTTGCCGGCTATAACATATTTAAAAAGATGATCCAAAACCGTCACCCGCTTGATGCGGTACCGGGACATGATTTTTTCAATGGAATCTCCGGCATTGTACGCTTCGCCGATGACGACATGCCTGAGCTTCCGGGACGGTTTGGAAATTTTCTTTTTTAATGGGGCACTTTCTTTCGGTTTTTCATTAATACCGTGCTTTTCACAGTACTGGCAAATAATCTCCAGAAAGATAAAGGCATATTTTTTCAGTTTTTCCTCACCAATGCCGTAAATATGCCTCATGCTGTCTATGGTTTGAGGAAAAAATGCGGATATTTCGATCAAAGTCCGATCTGAAAAGATCACATAAGGAGGAATCCTGGCCTCGTCTGCCAGCTGTTTTCTTTTTCTTCTTAAGCGGTCAAAGAGTTTTTCATCATAATCGGTGATATTTTCAGTCGGCCTTTTTTTAACGATCTTAATTTCATCCGCTTCAATCCTGCCGTAAACCTTTTCTTTGCCTTGAAAAACCTCCCAGGCCTTTTGGGTGAGCTTCAATCCTCCATAATCCATATCCTGTGTTACCAATCCTTGATGCAAGAACTGACGGGACAGGTGAAACCACTGCTTTTTGGTCAGATCTTTACCGATTCCATAAGTTGATAGGCTTTGATGTTCAAATTTTAACACTTTTTTTGATTCCGAACCGCGCAGAACATCTATCACATGGGCGGCACCGAATATTTCTCCCGTTCGTTTGACACAGGACAGAAATTTTTGTGCATAAACGGTGATATCTTTAAGCTCTTTTTTATCCGAGAGGCAGTTATCACACATGCCGCACGTTTTTATGGAGTACGCTTCACCAAAATAGCCCAAAAGCGGTATTCTGCGACATATGTCGGTTTCTGCAAATTTGAGCAAAGCCTGAAGATGAATGTTTGCCACGCGCTTTTCATGTGCCGGTTTCTGATTGATAAAATACTTGATCTTCTGGATGTCTCCATAGCTGAACAGCAGCATACACTCGGAACGTAGACCGTCCCTGCCTGCTCTGCCTATTTCCTGATAGTAACTTTCAATATTTTTCGGTAGGTCATAATGGATCACAAACCGCACATTGGGCTTGTTGATGCCCATGCCGAATGCGATGGTGGCGACTATAATAAGCACATCATCCTTTATAAAAAGTTCCTGATTCTTTTTTCGCGTTTCATCTGAAAGCCCGGCATGATAAGGCCGCACTGAAAAGCCTTTTCGCTCCAGTATCTGCGCAAGGTCATCCACCTGTCTTCTGGAAAAGCAGTATATGATTCCCGACTGATCAGCAAACTGCCGGATAAATGAGACGGTTTGGTCCACAGGGTCTAATTTAGGGACAATCCTGATAAACAGGTTTTCCCGGTTAAAACTGCTAATATATTCATTGGATGAGGCAAAATTCAGGCTGTTTTTAATATCCTGTCGGACCCGAGGCGTTGCGGTGGCTGTTAGTGCAATGCAGACAGCGTCGGAAAAACGCGATCGTACACCGGCAAGTTGCCTGTATTCAGGACGAAAATCATGCCCCCATTCTGAAATACAGTGAGCTTCGTCAATGGCAAGACAACTAACTCCTGCCGATGATAGCAGGTCAATTATTCCGGGTTTAAGCAGTGTCTCAGGGGCAACGTAAACAAAGCGTGTCTGACCCTGTTTGACAAGGCGGATATTCTTTTGGTACTCCTCCGGCAAAATCGAACTGTTCAGACAGACCGCAGATACTCCCAGTTCCGCCAGTTGCTCAACCTGATCTTTCATCAAAGAAATCAGGGGGGATACCACAATGGTAAGGCCGCTAAAAATCAAGGCCGGAATTTGGTAACACAGGGATTTTCCACCGCCGGTGGGCATAATGACAAGTGCATCCTGTCTGTGAAGAACACTGTCAATGACCTCAGCCTGAAGCGGCCTGAATTCATCATAAGCGAACACTTTTTTAAGAATTTTTTCAGGATTGCCTTTCATTTACACCTGGTATATACAACTTTTTACCCGGTATCAACGTTTCTTTGTGTCGCCATTCTTTGCTTGACCTTCCCGAGTTTTTATAATATTATATAATATATTTAATTTATGGGATTTTTAACCCACAACGCCAAAGATTCCTCAAGTCCGGAGAGTTGTTTTTATGACTTCAATTGCAAAACTTAAAGTCGACCATCTTATCGGCAGGCAACTCGGAACATCTACCATAATCAAAGAGTTGGCCCGCGGCGGTATGGCTGTTGTTTTTATTGCATATCAACGGTCATTGAAACGCCAGATTGCGGTCAAAATACTCCCCAAAAGTCTTCTTACCCAAAAGACAGCGGATCTGTTCCGCCAGGAAGCGGAATCAGCCGCCATTCTATCGCATCCCAACATTCTTCAGATATATGAAGTGGGAGAAACAGATGAATTTCTTTTCTTTACCATGCAACTGATTCAAGGGCTTTCTGTGGCCAAATCACTTGCCATGGCTAAAAAAAATATTTTGCCTTCAAAACGTCTCCTGCCGCTCGATACCACCATCCGAATTATCAGCCAGGTGCTTGATGCCCTTAATTATGCCCATACCCAGGAAATCATTCATAGAGATATTAAGCCGGCCAACATATTGATCGAAAAACATACCCAAAGAGCAATGATTACGGATTTTGGGGTGGCAAAGGTTCTGCGGGGAGAAAATGAGAAACACCCGATGCTGCTGGGGACTCCCACGTATATGGCCCCGGAGCAGGTGCTCAGAACACAAATGGACAGCAGGATTGATATTTATGCAGTGGGCACCATGCTGTTTCAGATGCTGGTATCTGAATTGCCCTTACCCAAGCATAAATCCAAAGCGGAGTTACTGAAACAAAAAGCATTGAATAAAAATGGAATTTTTCAAAAAAAGCCTTCTGAACTCAACCCCGGGCTCAACCGGGATATGGACATCATTGTGCAAAAGGCAACTGCCTTTGATCCTGATGAAAGATATGCCGTCTGTCGGGACTTCATCAATGACCTTGAGGAATATCGCAGAAAATACCTATAATAAATAGGGGCAGCAAAATGACAAAATCCAAACTTAAGAAACAAACAGTCGATAAAATCGGCAGAGCGTTTACGCTGCTATTTAATCGTCTATCCATGTACAATATAGATCATCCCTTTACTGTGGATTCCATGAATAATTATTACAAGACCATTACAGAGACGCTGGGTACTTTTTCCCCAATTGTTCTGATTATGCATCAGGAGCAATTCTTTATCGAAGAAGAGCCGTTGGATTCCCGCATCAATACTACTAAAATGGTGAGCCATTTTAAAAAAGCCGGGATTCAATCCATCTCCTTTGAAAAAGGAATGAAAAGCGATGAGCTTAATCTTTTCATTGAGATTTTTTCCGATCTTAAAAAATATTCCACCGCAGAGCGCATGAAAAAAGCGCTTTCCCGCAGTAAGGTAAACAGGATCAGGATAAACCACATTATTTATAAGAAAATGACTGCGGATGATAAGATTGTTTCCAAGGATACCATCGTTGAAGACCTGCCAGGCGTGCCCAAAGCGACCCAGAGTACGGCAAAAACGAAGTTTATGGATATGATGGTTGAAAATATCGTTATGGAAGAAATTGAAAAATCGCTTTCCATAAAAAGTCTCATGGAAGATCCGACCGGTGTTTCAAAGGCAATCGTCGATAAAGATCTTTCCGCTTCCAAAGGCAACGGCGATGAAAAAGGCGGCTCCGGCGGTTTAGGGACACCCACCGATAAAGAACCTTCCGTTTCCACAGAAGGCGGTGAAGAGAAAGGCAAATCCGGTGATGTGATTATCAAACAGCTTGATGTGCTCAAGAAAGAGGTCGAAGCCGCCATGTCGGGCGAGGGGAACATACAAATGCCGGAACTGGCCCGGGCGGTCCTTGCCATGAAAAAAGATTTGCTGGAGCAAATCGAAGCACAGAAGGCCATGGGCGTTGTTTTTGAAAATGAAGGAATGATACGGGATGAAACCAATGCCATGATGGACGGTATACTTATTCAGCTTGTTAAAGAAGAATACAAGCAGGGAAAGGTATCGGTTCAACGTCTTGGCCAGATCATTCGGCGTATGATTCCGGAACCGGAAGAAATTAAACGCCTGCTGCCTAAGATAAAAGAGGCGTTGCTAGCAGAAGGCATGTCACTTCCTGAATTCGCTGAGTTGGCCCAGGAATTGGGAAAGGAGTTGCAAAGCGAAGAGCTTGCGCAAATACTCAAGAAAAGTGCTGAAGAGATCGGCGTGGATGCCGAAGAGCTCATACGTGAAGTCCAGGTTGATCCGGCAGGAGCGGCCGAACTTATTTATCTGGCGTCTGAAATTAAAAAAGGAACCGGGGATGAAAAGGTTTTATCGGATTTGCTGGTGGATTATGTTGAGCGGGTTGGATCAAAGATATCAATTGATGCTGCTGGGCAAAAAGGTGAAGAGGGAGGCAGGTACCTTAAAGACATTATTTCCAAAGTGGAATCAGAAATTGTCGGCAGTTTAAAGGAAAAAGATGTCAATAAGGATATCATCAGTTCGGTTGAAAAGCGCCTGGAAGAACGCATGGAGGAATGCTTTAATAAGCTTCAGTCTGATTGGGCCAAGCGTCATGAATCTTCCGATAGCAAAGGGGGTCAAAGTATCCTGGGTATTTTTGAGGAAGACGCAAAGGAGGGAGAGGACCTTAAGGCGATTCTCGAAAACGTACGATCATCCGTTCGGGAAAAGGGCCTTGATGAGAACGATATCAAGCAGATGCTGGCTGAAATCTCCAAGGGTAAACTCGACCAGCAGAGAGCAAAACGGAAAAAAGAGGAGTTGAAAAGGGAAGCGCAGCAAAAGGAGGAGCAGGAAAAAATCGAATTGAAAAAGCAAGCGGAGCAAAAGGCGGCTGAGGAAAAAAACGAGTCGAAAAAAAAAGCAGAACAAAAGGAGGGACAGAAAAAGAAAAAAGAAAAACCAGGTCTTCCAAAAGGCGTGTTGAATCGTAACAGCACCCTTTATTTTGTTGAAAAAGAAATCTCCCGGTCCGTTCGTTATGGAACTCCTTTTTCAATTATGCTGCTTTCAATTTTAAAGGTGACGCCGGAAAAACCTCTTCCCAAGGGATCGGTCACCAGGGGAGAGGTGATGAATGCGGTTCTTGCCGAGCTGGCAGATGTTGTGCGTGACACGGATACGGTCGGTATTCTGGACAAGAAAAAGATAATAACCCTGCTTCCGATGATAAAAAATGCCGATTCAAAAATGGCGATGAGCAGAATCATGAAGGTGCTGCAGGCCGAACCGTTTATCGTTAACGATTATCCTCTGGCCGTAAAATTGGTCGGTATCGTCTCTGTGTATGACCATGAGCGGGCCCAGACACTGAAATCCTATATTAAGATGTCTGAAAATGAGCTTTTTGATATGATTAACCGGTTAAAAAATGTCCATGATCTTTACTAAGGCCTCACACTGTGGCTTAAAATGCCTGACATATGAATTTACCACCACCAACAGTTCGGGCTCTGGGACTGTGCTCCGGAGGCCTTGACAGCATTCTGGCTGCCCTGGTTTTGCGCGAGCAGGGGATAGAGGTTGAATGGGTGACTTTTGAAACACCGTTTTTTTCCGCCCAAAAGGCCCGCCGGGCAGCACAAATTACAGCCATTCCTCTGACCATAAAGAATATCACCGCACCCTATGTTGAAATGCTGAAAAACCCTCCGTGCGGTTACGGCCAGCACATGAATCCCTGCATGGATTGCCACGCCTTAATGTTCAGGCATGCCGGCCGAATCATGAAAAATAAAGGCTTTGATTTTCTGTTCAGCGGCGAAGTGGTCGGACAACGCCCCATGTCTCAGACAAAATCATCCCTTCGTTATGTGGAAAAAAATTCCGGTTTTGACGGCTTAATAGTTCGCCCTTTATGCGCCAAAAGACTGCCTGAAACAATTCCAGAAAAAAAGGGCCTGGTAAAAAGAGAGGGTTTTCTCGATATCTCAGGTCGGTCCCGCAA
The DNA here is from genome assembly GCA_034189135.1 of Thermodesulfobacteriota bacterium. Classification (NCBI taxonomy): domain Bacteria; kingdom Pseudomonadati; phylum Thermodesulfobacteriota; species Thermodesulfobacteriota bacterium. Next base: position 12,082 of record JAXHVO010000077.1, read on the forward strand.
ACCCCAGATAGAGCTGGCAATAAAACTCGGTATTAATGATTATCCTGCTCCCGCAGGGGGGTGCCTGCTTTGTGACAAAATATTTTCCCTTCGTCTTAAAGACCTTTTTAAACATCGGGAAAACTGTAGCGAAAGAGAGCTTCATCTGTTAAAATACGGACGCCATTTTCGTTTAAACGAAAAAATAAAAATAATCGTGGGGAGAACCCAAAGGGACAATGAGAATATATTAAAATATTATCATCCGGCTGCAGACACCTTGCTAAAAGTAAAAAATTTTCCCGGCCCTATCACCGTGATTTCCCAAACTGTCAACCAGGAAGCAATGGTTACGGCTGCATCCATATGCGCAGGATACAGCAAATCGACAGGAGCAGCACCGGTAAATGTTTCCATCAAAACGCCTTCGGGGCAGGAAATCATCACGGTGGATGAAATACCGCCTTCAGATGTCAGGCACCTGATGATTTGATGACTTTGTAGAAAGCTAAGATATGCCACTTTTTGTAGCACTGTAACCGAAAATAACCTGCCTATCATATCAAAAGACTATAAACATCGAACATCGTAGCGCCAGGCGAAGTCTGGAGCGTTGGAATAGGTGGCGAAAGAGCCACATTTGAAATTCGCTGAAGGAGTCTAATGGGTTCAAAACCCATCCGGTAAGGGCTGTCA
>JAXHVO010000078.1 GCA_034189135.1 Thermodesulfobacteriota bacterium
TTTAAAGGTGAATAACGCGTATGTATACTAAACCCAATGGAATAACCGATGTACTCAATGCGCTTGAAGACGGCATATATGTGATCAATCATGATTACACGGTCGAATTCATGAACAAAGCGATGGTCAAAGTATTTGGAAACGGTACGGGAAAAAAATGCCATCAGGTGATTAACCGGAGCGATAAAATCTGTCCCTGGTGCAGGGCCGGCGACATGTTTAAAAAGGGTGAAACCTCACATGAAGAGGTCCACCTGGCAGTGATAGACAAGACTTATGATGTGCTGGAGCTTCCACTTAAAAACAAGGACGGTTCCATATCCAAGCTCAGTATATATCGTGACATTACCCTGCGTAAAGATCAGGAAAAAAGGCTGAGGGCATCGGAGCAAAACTATCGCAGGTTGTTTGAGCATGTTGCAGTCGGCGTGTACGTCAGCAGTAAAAAAGGAAGATTTCTGAATGCAAACCGGGCACTTCTGGATATGCTGGGTTATGAAGACAAAACGGAATTTCTCGGTATCGATATAGAGAAGGACCTATACATAAAACCGGAAGACAGGAAAAAGTTCCAGGCCATGATAGAGCGTCACGGAAGCGTCATCGACTACGAAGTCGATTTCAAGCGCAGGGACGGCACACCCATTGCGGTTCTTCTTACCGCCCATGTTCGAATGAGCCAGACGGGGAATGTCCTGGGCTACGAGGGAATTTGTGTGGATCAGTCCCAACGGAAGCAGATGGAAAAAGAATTGAGGGAAGCTTACAATTTTATGGAAAATACCATCCAAAGCTCACCCAACGCCATCATATGCACGGATATGCAGGGAAATATCATTAGGTGGAATCATGGGGCTGAAGAAACACTCGGCTATAAGGCTTCAGATGTCGTCGGGAAAATGAACGTTGTGGGAAACCTTTATACCGACAGCATGGCCAAGAAAGTAATGAAAATGATGCGAAGCGACCAATACGGCGGCAAGGGCAAGCTGCGTTCCTGCCCCATGACATTCAGTCGTAATGACGGTCAGGAGGTGGAGGGGAACCTTTCCGCCAGTATCATTTATGACGACAATGGAAACGAAATCGCATCCGTCGGCTTTTTTGTCGATCTCGGTGAAATGCTGGAAATGAACCGGAAACTGAGACAGACTCAAGAGCAGTTGCTGCAGTCTGAAAAACTTGCAGCCATGGGACGCCTGACATCACAGATTGCACACGAACTGAACAATCCGCTTTACGGAATAATGAACACGCTGGAGTTGATGAAGACGGAAATTTCGCCCAATAATAAGAGAAGAAAATTGCTGGACATGTCTCTTTCCGAAACGGAAAGGCTGGCCGATATGCTTCGAAAGATGCTTTCATTTTCAAAACCGGATCAGGAGCAGCAATCCCCGGTCAACCTGAATACCATCTTGGATGAGATTCTTCTTCATAAAAAACAGCTTTGGGAGAACACCATAAAGGTAAAAACCGCATTCGACGAAGCGTTGGATCCGGTATATGCGTCAAAAAACCAGCTGCGCCAGGTGTTCCTCAATATGATTTCAAATGCCAAAGATGCGATGCCGGATGGCGGTACCCTGACGGTGACCACCGCCAGAGATACGGATCATGTCAGGGTACTCATCTCCGATACCGGATGCGGTATACAGGAAAAGCATCTGGATATGATTTTTGAAACATTTTTTACCACCAAAACCGACAGTGTAAAAGGGGTGGGGCTGGGCCTTTCCGTATGCTACGGCTTCATCAAGGACCATGGCGGCGACATACTGGTGGAAAGCAAACCGGGTGAAGGCACCACCTTTACCATTATCCTGCCGGTTTACCGGGGAGGTTCAGACTAAAAGGATACCAAAACTTCTTCACCGCCCGACCTTTATACTATTTTTGAAAATTACTATATACGGCTTGCCACAACTATATTCCTCTTCGTTTTTATTGACTCACAGACCGACTTTCTGTATATCTTTTAATAAAAAAAACCATCCCTTATCATCATCCATCAATTTTGAACTCCTTTTACAGAAAGGATGTCATGATGAACTTTAGAAGGCTGTTTGAGCCCAAAACAATGGCCATTATTGGCGTGTCTTTAACCAACGATCGCCATCCTGCCAACGTGGTCTTCAATAAAAATCAGTTGAGGTATCCGGTTAAGGTATTTGCGGTAAATCCCGGTGGCGGGATTCTACAGGGTGAAAAGGTGTTCAGGCAGGTCTCGGAAATACCCGAAAAAGTGGATCTGGCAGTGATTGCGGTTCGCGCGGAACAGGTTCCGGATATTGTGGCCGGCTGCATAGAAGCCCAGGTGGGCGGTGCAGCGGTGGTTTCCGGCGGCTTTGCCGAGGCCGGTCGCAGGGATATACAGGATCGCATGGTAAGCATCGCCCAAGAGGCAAAGTTTCCCCTTATTGGGCCCAACTGCCTGGGTATTTATTCTCCAGCTAAAGTGGACACATTTTTTATTCCCAGTGAACGTATGGTTCAGCCCAGCCCGGGGAATGTCGCTCTGGTCAGCCAGAGTGGAGGTATCCTGGTCGATCAGATGGTCAAGTTTGCCGATGAAGGTATTGGCCTGTCGCTGGCTGTGAGTATCGGCAACAAGGCCATGATCAGAGATTTGGATCTGCTCAGATACCTAATCAGAAAGTCCAATACCAAGGTCATTGCGTTTTATATCGAAGGATTCGAGAAAAATGAGGGCAGGGATTTTGTGCTGGCAGCCAGTGAGTGCTCTAAGCCGGTCATCGTCCTAAAGGCCGGTAAGAGTGCCGGTGGAAGTCGGGCCGTCTCCAGCCATACCGCTTCCCTTGCCGGTGACTACGAAGTGTTCCATCAAGTACTTTCCCAGTATGGAATCGTTGAGGCCAAGAATGAATTTGAACTGATCTCCTTTTGTGAATCTTTAAGTTGCTATCAAATATCCATCGAAGGCAAAATAGGCATTATTACCGGTAGCGGCGGGCATGGGGCTCTTTCGGTCGACGTATGCTCCAACCAGGGTCTTTCCGTCCCTGCGCTATCAGATCAGGTGCAAAATAAAATCAGGGAGAAGCTTTCCTCAAGCATTCAGGCAATCGCTTCCGTCGTTAACCCCATCGATCTGACCGGTAGTGCGGTTGATGACGATTTTGTGGCAGCAGCAAATGGATTAAGCAATACACCGGAGATTGACTGTATCATCGTTCTCCTTTTGCCTTACTTACCGGGAACGACCTCGGACCTTGGGGCAAGATTAAGTCAGATATCGCGTCGAGCGGGAAAGCCGCTGGTTGCATATGTCCCCCATGTAGAAAAATACCGTATGCTCATTGAGGGCTTTGAATTCAATCACGTCCCGGTGTCTCCCTCCATTGAAGGGGCGGTGCACATGGCTGAGGCCATGAGGAGGTGTCAGCCATGTTGAAAAAAGAGCTCAAAGCGATTGTTACGGAATCCAGCAAATGGGGCTGGGTATTGGAGCCTGATGCCAAACGCTTGTTGTCCATCTGCGGTATCGATGTCCCCGGGTTTTCATGGGCCAGGAGTGCGGACGAGGCTATTCGCTTTGCCGAAAAAATCGGTTTCCCGGTGGTGGGCAAACTGGTCTCTCCTGAGGCGCTTCATAAATCGGATGTGGATGGAGTGGTGGTGGGCATTGACAGTGCCAAAAGCCTGGAAAAAACATTTCATCGTTTCAGTTCTTTTAAGGACTTTGCCGGTATGCTGGTTGAGGAAATGGTATGCGGAATTGAGTTAATTGTCGGTGCTAAGGTGGACTATCAGTTCGGGCCGGTCATACTTCTGGGCATGGGCGGAACCGCAGTGGAAATTTACCAGGACACCACCCTGAGGATGGCACCGTTGAAAGAAATGGACGTCGAGTCCATGCTGAAGGGACTCCAGGCACACAAGTTGCTCAAAGGCTATCGGGGATCGCAGCCGGTTAGTCTTGAGAAATTGTCACAAACCTTAATGGCTTTCTCCAGCCTGGTTATGAACCTCGAAGGACACTTCGAGTCTATCGATCTGAACCCGGTGATGTGTTCGGCAAAAAGATGTGTGGTCGCAGACGCCAGGATCATGCTTCAACGTTAATTTGAGGAGACAGGCCGGGTAAACTGCGAAGTTCAATAATACCACAATCTGACAGCCACGGATACAGCGATTTCATCTTTCGGGATAGATTTATGAAAAACAGTATAAGCGTTTAATTAACGACCAGCACCGATATATCTTTCGCCAGTTGAAATACTTTGTGTGAAACACTTCCGAGGATAAAATCCTTAATTCCGGATTGCCCCCTTCGCCCCAGGACAATGGTGCTATAATCGGATTGTGCTTCGGCAACGATATCTCGTGCCACACCCTTTTTTTTGTTTTCCGTTTTGATGGTGATGCTCTTTTCTTCAAACCCAGCCGCCAGTAATTTTTTTCGGGCTTGTTGCAGTGCGCCATCAACCAGGCTCTTTTTTTTATCTTCAAGCGTACAAAAGGAGCTTTGTTGAGATTTAAAATATGGGGTCAATGCCGGGCTGTTCATGTCGCACAGGGCGGCAGTGTCCTGGGCGATATTAAACAGGGTAATCTTATTATCGCGGGTAAAATATTTTGCGATATATTCCACTGCCCGCATGGCGTTGTCGGAATCGTCAAAGGCAACTAATATTTTATTATCCATGAATGATATCCTCCTTTTACATGTTGTTATCGTCCCAACCGGGTAACGGTAAATAAACCCTGGCTTCAGGCAAAAATTTTGCTTTGGTTATTGGCGATATTTCACAGGTTCAATCCGGTTTGCGACAGGACAAGATTAAAAAAAACCAGGAAAGGCATAGAATCCGGTTAATCACAGGAGCATCACAATAGGTTTACCCGGTACTTTTTAAGAAAATCTACCGGATTGTAAGACAGTTTCGCCTTTCGCAGGCCTTCATCACCCAGATCCTGTTCGCGATTGACCCATTCATAGCTTTTGCCGGAATTTTCCAGAAATATTTGATTAATGGCCTGATAAATTCCCTTAAAGTCCGTATTTCCTTTTTCAAAATGGATAAGAAGCATGTCTGCTGAAAGACTTTCCGCTATGGTGTATGCAGCCATGGTTTCATTTGCTATAATGGCCCCGCCCATAAGACCATCTATCTTCTCCCAGCTGTTGAGAACTCGGGAAATCGCATTATTCTCAGCCGCAAGAACGTTTGAAGATTCGCAGTCCCGCCAGGTACACCAGTCCTCCTGCATTGCCATCGCCATATGGATTGTTTCGCTACCAAAAGGAACAAACTGAAAATTGTATTTTTTTCTGAACTGATTCAGCAGGTTCCTTTTTTTATGAAAGCGTTTGCCTTTAAGCTCGACCAATTCCGCAATTGAGTAAACATAATCCCAACTGCCCCTTTCCTCTTTTACAGCGATGCGATCTCCACAGCTCTCTGTCAACACCTGTAGCAGTTTTTCAGGAATACGGGTAAGGCGAATTGACCTTTCGCCAAATTCATCCAAACACTTTTTCCAGTCGATTTCATTCCAACACCCTATGGGCGCCCAGTATTCGATTTGCGGAACGGTCTGTTTTATCCAGACAAGATGATCCGTCCATGCCCAGTTCAGCCCATATTCCTGCGCCCATCCCCACAGATTGGCAAAGCTGTAGTCAGAAGTTTTCTGGGGGCATCTGGCAAAATATTTGGAATATTCCGCTTGCTGGTTAAGATTGATCGATTCAAAATTTAAGGCCATATCTTAAAAAACCTTTACATAACCATGGGGTAGCAGAGTTTATTGTACTGAATGTATCTTTCATGAAGGTGATTTTTTCCTGGTCATTACTCAGGTGGCATCCAATTTTTATAATAAAGTCCAGCGTTATTCTATTTTTTCCAGCACACTGATCACAGTATCGTTGCCAGGGATATCTTTCATGCTATTTGAATAGTAGGAGAATACGATTTTTCCTCCACGGTCTACTACAAACAGTGCCGGAATGCGACCGAGTTTGAAAAATTTCCACTGCTGCCTGTATAAGTCGGCAATCTCATGATCCGGGTCAGGGACACCGTGAAACTGGAGGTGATTTGTTGAAAAATAGCTGGACGTTTTTTCAGCATCGTGGGGGGTTATAATGACCACGGATGCATTTTTATCCACAAATTTAATGAAGTCCTGTTTCATCCGACCCAGATGATTGCGGGTATAGGGTCAGCTGAAACCACGGATCAAAACGAGAACAACCGGGCCGGATTTTTGCAGTTGGGTGAGGCTGATACGGATACCGTTATATGTATCCGCTGTAAATTTGGGGGCTTCATCCCCTTTTTCAAGTAATTGATTGTGGTTTGACATGGCAGAGTAATCCTCAGAATTTACTGTGCTACACGCATAAATAAGGGCGAGGACCCACCCAAAAGCAAGCACTTTAATTATAAGAAAAATGTTTACTGGTCTATTGATTGTCGACCGGTGGTTGTCACCATACAAGGAATTTTTCATTTTTTACCAAGCCTCGCAAAGGAGCTGTCTCAATCTTTCGCTTAGAAACATAATCGATTCAATATCCAGATGGTCCAAAATAGTTTCGTCAAACAAGAGTTTAACCTTTGCTTCGAATTGGTCAGCCAAATCTTCATCCCAGAACATGAGCATCAGCGGAACCCTGGGAAGGGGTCTGAATAAAATTGCCAGGTCCGCAGATTGGATATCATCGGTCATATCAAGACCCCCAATCTGTTCAGCGGCACTTCTCAACTCGTCGGATTTTCCGGCAAATTTCTCTGTAAGGGGGTTTTCCACCTGCTCGATCATAGATTTAATTTTTGAGACCGTATTGGGAAACTCTATAAGCCCTTTCCACTTTCCGCTAGGGAGCTTGCTTCCTCCCTGAGCCAGGTGATTGTATATAAAAACCTGTTCCCACCGGGTCAGATCCGAACCGTCTTTATTGGTAATACGGTGTGGGGAAATAAAAATGAAATCGGTAAAATATGGCAGTTCAAGTACGTCTTTATTTCCTTTTTTTATCAACCTGCCGCCGATACGATCCGGCAGGTCTTCTATTTTCATGGAGGCAGACCGCTGTTTGGCCCATTTCAGCGCATCTTCAGCCATGTCTCTTTTGAGCCATTTTCCGCATGAATACTGCTGTTCAAGCTCGGATTTGCATTTTTCTACCACCTCTATCGACAGGTGCGGGCAGTTTTCAATGGGGTGTTTTTCAGACACCACCATGCCTGCAAAGGCAAGGCAGGTGGGAAAGCCGCAGTCTTTGCAATTTGTTTTAGGCAGTATATCTCTATAAAGATCAACCACAGATAATGCCATGGCTACCATAACTCCGCATAGCCGATATCGACAAACGCCTTTTCCATTTTAAGCTTGTGTCCGCGTTCCATGGAAGCAAGATCGAGAAATACTTTTTTCTGATTCGGATCCAAGCAGGCTTCTGCTAAATCGGTGTACTGCTTCATCGCCTCTTCCTCCTTTTTCATGGCCAAAGCGATGGCATCCGCCGGTTTCATGTCGGTGGACAGCCTGGGTGTTTCCACCGTTTCAGCGACTTTATAATCGGTGCTTTCATTAAAATATCGTTTAATCGTATCTTTTACCAGGATACCTTGGAGAATTTTTTCATGACCTTTCTCTTCTTTGGCAAATTTTTCAAACATATCTTTAAGGTACGGGACATTAATTTTAGCGGCCGCATCCTGGTAAAATTCCTGGGCCTCTATTTCACCGGCGATGGCAAAATTTATAATTTCTTTGTATTGGTCTATGTTCATGGATTTCCTCCTTGAAATAGTTACGAAACCGTCAATATTTCCTTTAACGCATGGTTAATTTCGGGATATTGAAACTTAAAGCCATAGGTGGTCAGTTTTTTCGGTGATAGTCTTTGACTGTTTAAAAGCGATGTCCCCAGTTCCCTCATAAACAGGCGAAGCATAAATGCAGGTACGGTCATAAACGAGGGCCGGTTTAACGCGCTTGCAAGGGCTTTGGTAAAATCTCTGTTTCTCAGAGGTTCAGGAGCACAGAAGTTCACCGGGCCTTTTATATCAGGGTTTTCCAGAATAAACAGAATGGCAGACGTAAGGTCATCCAGGTGAATCCAGGGGAACCAGTGTTTTCCGTTTCCCATGGGGCCTCCCACAAAAAATTTAAATGCGGGAAGCATTTTTTTGATGGGTCCCCCGTTTTTTCCCAGAACCACACCAAAACGCAAGGTGACCACTCTGATTCCCTTTGCTTCCGCCCGGCAGGCTTGTTTTTCCCAGTCAATGCAGACTTTGGCAAGAAAATCATCACCGTGACCGGCATCTTCGGTTAAAATTTCATCACCCCGGTTACCGTAATACCCTGCAGCAGAGGCACTGCAAAGGGTTGCCGTATTGTTTTCCTGCAAGGCGTCGACAAGATTACGCGTGGTTAAAATCCGGCTGCGGTAAATGCGGTCTTTGTAGCTATCGGACCAAAGACCCAGAATATTTTCTCCTGCCAGGTTCACAGCGGCATCCACCTGATTAAGCTCATTTTGCCAGTCACCCTTATTGGAGGTATCCGCCGAAATATATGTAAAATTTTGCCTGCCGTCCAATCTATGTCCGGAAGACCTGCCGACGGCAATGACGCTGTGCCCTTTGTCAAGCAGATAGCGTGAAAGATCGGTACCTACAAAGCCGGATCCGCCTGTAATAAATATCTTCATGAGTTATTTTTCCTTTATAGGAGTGGTCGAAGATGATTTTCAATTTCAGCTTTAGGCAAAGCCCCCACCAGTGAATTCACCATTTTTCCGTCATTGAACAAAAGCATGGTGGGAATACTCATGATATTATACTTTGAAGCTGTCGCCGGATTTTCATCTACATTCAGTTTACCAAATTTAACCTTTCCGGCAAACTCTTTGGCCAACTGGTCAATAACCGGTCCCACCATACGGCACGGACCACACCAGGGTGCCCAGCAGTCGAGCAAAGCAGGGCCCGGGTGGGCAATAATTTCGTCATCGAAGGTATGGTCTGAAACCACCACAGGGCTGTCAAAGACACCAACTTCCGGGAGCGGGGAATGACATTGACCGCAAACAGGCCTGTCATTTAAGCGGGTTTTAGGAATTCGGTTTTTTGCCGCGCAATTTGTGCACCTGATTATGATGCTGTCGCTATTCATAACTATCCTGCCCTTCCATCATCGCACGGTTCATCCAGGTCATCTGCCCTTGCATGTTCTGCAGTGGGTGATTGCAAACAGCTATTGAGGTCTTCATCGGTGGCGGGCTTATTTGTAATCATATTCAGCGCTTTTTGGTAATCAGGCTCTTCGGTTATTTCAGGGACCAGTTGAGTGTAAATCACTTTAGAATTTTCGTCGATCACCACGATGGATCTTGCGAAGAGTCCGGCCAGTGGTCCATCCACCATCCTCAATCCGTAGTTGTTGCCGAATTCCCGGTTACGCAATTCGGATACAGTGATTACATTTTCCACGCCGTTGCTTTCACAGAAACGACCATGAGAAAAAGGGAGATCCATAGATACACCAATCACAATCGCATTATTAAATTTTTTTATTTCCTCATTAAACCTGGCCAATGAAATAGAACATACCGATGTATCTACGCTTAGAAATATATTAAGGATTACCTTTTTACCTGATACATCTTTTAAAGATATATCGGACAGATCCGTTTTAGTGAGAAGGAAATCAGGTGCTTTATCCCCGACTTTTGGCAACTCTCCTATGGTGTGAACCGGGTCGCCCTTTAATGTTATTTGTGCCATTTTATCCTCCTTTTATATGGTTAAATATCAAAATATGAGAAAACAAATATTCAATAAGTATGCCAGAAAACAAGTCGGGAATGAAAAGTTTAGTGATTTTTTAAAGGTGGTTTTGCTTTTATGTACGGTCTTGCCGGGGTGAAGGAAAAGTGCTGGAATCGACAAACCCTTTTTTCCGACTCAATTAGAGAAGGCCCTTAAATACATTGGTATGCTTTTTGCTATTTCTATAACAATTACCATTAATATATTCCGTTTTAAACGATGAAAAACTCGTATATTAGAGATGGTAAAGAAAGAACAAACTGACTGTATTATAAAGATGTTGCTATGAGAACTATTTAAATAAATGGACCATATTCCATCATCGTTCTTTCTTAACCATCTCTAATACACTCAGACAGTTTCCTCATTTAAAACGGAACATATTTATGGCAAACAGTATAGCAGCGGATTCCATATTAATTAACCCGAAAAAAGCAGGAGGTGTATGATGGCAAAAAGAAAATATACAATAAAAACAGCATGCCCCCAGTGCGGCTGCAGTTTTGCTCAGGTACTTTCCCCGGAAGAAATCAAGGAAAAATATGGAGATGTTCCCAACGTCGAGCTTGAATGCGGCGAGTGCGCAGAAAAATATTTAACTGCGATGGAAACAGCCTGCCCTGAATGGGACAAGGAATGCAAGATGCAGAAATAATCCCGGCTATATCCAGAAGGACATCTTTATACCCATCCAGTGTTAAAGCTGTCTTGAGAGACAGTTTTGTATCATAAAAAAATATGAGACAAAAAACTATATTCTTGACGTATAATGTGTTAATACCAAACAAGATAATAAATTGGAACGGTGTAGCGTTATAAAAAGCGCCCGGCACTCGGACGACTGGGTGCCGGAGCCCTTTGGACATGTCGGGATAGGTGCATACAAACCATTATTTTTTCGGAGGGAACAGAATGAAAGCCAGAACAGTTGTAATGATAGTCATGATAATCCTTTATACCGTAGCATTGGCGGTGGCGATGCAAAATCAGGGTGCCAAAGATATTACGCTTGACGGCGGCAAGAAAGGGGCCGTTGGTTTTCCCCACCACCTGCACCAGAATGCCATAAGCGACTGCAATGCATGTCATGGCGTTTTTCCCCAAACGGCCGGTATAATAAAAGAGTTAAAAATACAGAAAAAGCTGAAAAAAAAGCAGGTGATGAATAAGACATGCATCAAATGCCACCGAGAAAAGAAAAAGGCAGGAGAAAAGACAGGGCCGACAAAATGTTCCCAGTGTCATGTTAAATAAAATCCGTTCACAGGCTCAGGATTCAAGGTTAGAGAGGTTTATGTGGCGTTGGATCAACATTTGAGCGCTTAGATAGATCTGCACGTGTTTGGCCGTCAGGCAATTTTAGCAAACCATCAATAATCAAAGGAGGATTCTAATATGAGTGAAGATTTGGAGGTTGGTTGTGCGCGGCCAACAGGGGGGCCTGTTGGCGAAGAAGCTGAAACAGAAGAAACCAAAGAAACAGAAAGCAAAACAGTTAAGGAGGAAGTCATGATCAAAGTGGGACAAAAAGCACCGGATTTCACCGCACCGGCATATCATAAAGGCAAATTTATTTCCGTCAAACTATCCGACTATCTGGGTAAATGGGTGGTGTTGTGTTTTTATCCCGGTGATTTTACCTTTGTTTGAGCCACGGAAATTTCGGCAGTTGCCGGAAAATTTTCCGATTTTCAGAATCTTGGGGTAGAAGTTTTTTCAATGAGCATCGACAGTGTTTTTGTTCATAAAATGTGGAATGATAAAGAACTTTCAAAAATGGTCGACGGCGGGGTCCCTTTCCCCATGTTATCGGATGCAGGGGGTAAAGTCGGAACGGTTTATGGAATTTACGATGAAAACGCCGGCGTGGAAACCAGGGGACGATTTATTATCGATCCGGACGGTGTGGTTCAGGGTTACGAAGTGCTCACCCCTCCGGTGGGAAGAAATGTCAGCGAATCGCTTAGACAGATCCAGGCGTTCCAGCTCGTACGTAACAGCAAAGGAACAGAAGCCACCCCGTCCGGCTGGCAGCCGGGCAAAATGACGTTAAAGCCAGGACCGGACCTGGTGGGAAAAGTATGGGAAGTATGGAAAACGGAGATGGCTTATGAAAAATAAAACATTAAATCCATATGTGGCAGGTGCGCTTATCGGCATATTGTTGGTGTTATCGGTCATTGTGGCGGGCAAGTATCTGGGGGCATCCACCACCTTTGCACGGGGTGCCTCCGTCATTGAGAAATCGGTGGGGATCGACTATTCCAGGTTCGAATATTTTACCACCAAGAAGGGAAAGTACGGTCCCGGCTCTCTTCCCAACTGGCAATTGATGTATGTCATTGGAATTGCCCTGGGTGCTTTTATTGCGGCCAAACTTTCCGGTACTTTTAGAGCAAAAGCAGTCCCGACCATGTGGAAAAATAAATTTGGATCCAGTCCGCTGAAAAGAGGAATCGTGGCTTTCATCGGGGGTACAGTCGTTCTCATCGGTGCCAGACTGGCCGGTGGATGCCCCACCGGCCACGGACTCAGCGGTCTTTCCCAGCTGGCGGTGAGCGGATTTATTGCGCTGGCTTTTTTTGTAATCGGTGCTGCAATTACAGCAAGGATTCTATACAGCCGATAGGAGGAGTTGAAAAATGAGTTTATTATACGGACTTGTCACCGGCATCCTGTTTGGCATCATCATGCAAAGATCCGGCATACTGGCATATGAAAAACAGATCGGTGCCGTTCGATTGATTGATATGACGGTTTTTAAACTGATGCTCAGTGCAATCGTCGTCGGTACCATCGGCATTTACCTGTTTAAAGATTTGGGAGTGATCAAACTGAGCCTGAAAGCAACATCCATCGGCGCCCAGGTAATCGGCGGCTTAATTTTTGGGGTCGGCTGGGGTCTGTTGGGTTACTGCCCGGGTATTGCGGCCGGAGCGCTGGGAGAAGGCCGTGTCGATGCGCTCTGGGGAATTTTGGGAATGCTGTTTGGCGGAGCGGTTTATGCAACGATATATCCCTTTATGAAAAAATATATCATCAGTATCGGGTCATTTGGTAAAATATCGCTTCCACAGATTTTGGGAATAAACCATTGGATCGTCATCCTTGTTTTCAGCCTTTTGGTGGTGGTGCTGTTTTGGTTTTTTGAGAAAAAAGGGTTATAAAAATATTGATTTACTTGTAAAAAGTCCAATTTTTACCACAGAGAACACGGAGATCACAGAGATGACTAATTATAAAAAAGATATTCTCTGTGTTCTCCGCGAACTCAGTGGTGAAAACAGAAAAGGAGAATAAGATGGCTCAACCCGAAGAGATGTATCAGTGTCAGACAGTAAATTGCGGATATATATATGACCCGGACCGGGGAGACCGGAAAGGGAAAATTCCCAAAGGTACCCGGTTTGAGGATCTGCCGGATGACTGGAAATGTCCAATCTGCGGTGCCGGTAAAAAGATTTTTAAGCCCCTGGCAGGCCCTGGTTCGGTCGCGGCGGAGGGTTAAAAATTGATCGCGTTTTAATACACATCAGGAGATGTTTATGAAAAAGTTTGCCCTTTTTGTTTTCAATGGTGACCCAATGTGTTTTATTCATGTCCTTTTAAATGCCCTTGATATGAAGGAAAAAGGATTTAATTGTAAGATTATCATAGAAGGCTCAGCCACAAAACTACTTTCTGATTTGGCTAAACCGGACAATCCTTTGCACAAGCTGTGGGAAAAGGTGAAACAAGACGGACTGGTTGACGGTGTTTGCAAGGCCTGCTCAAATAAGTTGGGAACCCTGGAGGCAGCAAAAGAACAAGGCTTGGCGCTGCTGGATGAAATGTCAGGGCACCCCAGCATGGCGCGATATCGAGATGAAGGGTTTGAGATCATATCGTTTTAATTGGTGAAACGATAATTACTCAGTATAAACAGTTTCAGGCTGGCTACGTGAGTGGTCACCATAGCTGCAAAAATCATTACATCTGAGTGGTTACCTAGAGCAATTCTCATAAATTTTCATGCCCGACTGGGCACAACGAAGCATGAAACCTAAGGTTCGACCGGGGAATCGCCTATTGGCCCGTTACCAGACATAACAATCTTTTCTAGAAATGAACGTACGGCAGCTATCACGCTTCGATTAGATTTGAACCAGCCCCAGGGGACAGAATCCCACGGCAGCGTTGATCGTCTCTGCCTGTATGGGCTTAACTGAGAAGATAGGGGGCGTGTAGGATTTCGATCTCATTTGTTAAGTCTGGTAACGGGCCAATAGGCGATTCCCCGGTCGAACCGAGCTCAGATTGAAAAACGATGGTTTGTTTCTATTGAATATTTTTAAGCGAAAAAGTATAAAAAGTAGTGTTGTGTAAGGAGTATGACGTATGGACCCTTCGTCTCTTATCCCTGCACCGGATTCCATCCCGGTTCACTGGGGCTGGCTTCATTTTTTGTTTTTACTGACCTTTGTGCTCCATGTTTTGTGCATGAATGCCATGCTGGGAACCGGCATTATTGCCCTGGTTAAATCTTTTAAAGGTAAGCGGCAAGATTTGCCCCTGGCCAAAGAGATTAGCCTGAAATTGCCCTATACCATTGCTTTTACCGTAAACATGGGTGTGGCCCCCCTGCTTTTCATCCAGGTTCTTTATGGAAACTTTATCTACACCTCCTCGGTACTGATGGGGTGGTACTGGCTGCTGATCATCGGGATACTAATCATTGCCTATTACAGCGCCTACCTGTTTGATTTTAAATTCGATGCACTCGGTTCAGCCCGAAGTATTTTTATTGCTGTTTGTGTCATATTGATGCTTTTAATTGCTTTTTTATTTACCAGCAATATTACTTTAATGCTGACGCCGGAAAAGTGGATCCGTTATTTTTCCAATAGCGGCGGTACTATTTTAAATCTTTCCGAACCCACCCTGATTCCAAGGTACCTGCATTTTGTCTGCGCGTCATTGGTGATAGGCGGTCTTTTTCTGGCCATAGTCGGCAAAATAAAGGCCAAAGAAGGAAACCACCATTATGAAGCCATGATTTCTTCGGGCATGAAATGGTTTTCCTATGCCACCCTGGTTCAGATCATCATCGGTTTCTGGTTTGCTATGGCACTTCCCAATCCTATTATCCTTTTATTCCTGGGAGACAGCAGCCTGGGAACCTTGCTGTTTTTTTTCGGCCTTGCCGGTGCGGGCACGGCATTATACTTCGGGTTTAACAAACGGGTCTGGCCCTCAGCAGGCGCGGCTATTTTTACCGTTGTGGTTATGGTTCTTATACGGGATATGGTTCGAACGGCTTATCTTAAACCATACTTTTCTCTTTCGGATCTTAAAGTTGAACCCCAGTACTCACCCATGATCCTTTTTATGGTTACCCTAATAGCCGGCATCGGCTTGATTGGATACATGTTGAAGCTGGCAACCAAAAGAAAACAGGAGTCCTGATATGAATTACCCGGTATGGGAACTGTATTATGCCGGCGGCGGCCTTCTGATCGCCCTGATGGCGGTGGTGCATGTGTATGTGGCCCATTTTGCAGTGGGTGGCGGCCTGTTTCTGGTGTTGACCGAAATGAAAGGGCTCAGGGAAAACTCTACGGCGGTCCTGGAATACACGCGAAAGCATAGCAAGTTCTTTCTGCTGCTGACCATGGTTTTTAGTTCTGTCACCGGTGTGGGGATCTGGTTTACTATTTCCCTGCTCAGCCCGGCGGCAACCTCTGTACTTATCCATACTTTTGTATTCGGTTTTGCCATGGAATGGGTCTTTTTCATACTGGAAATCGTGGCGCTTTTTTTATACTTTTACACTTTTAATAAAATAGATCATAAAGCCCACCTTATCCTCGGCTGGATCTATGCCGTTTCCGCTCTGATTTCCCTTATATTGATCAACGGTATCATTTCCTTTATGCAGACCCCGGGGGACTGGCTGGTAACACGCAGTTTCTGGGATGGATTTTTCAACCCCAGTTTCTGGCCGTCCATGTTTTTTCGCATCACCATCTCTCTTGTTCTGGCCGGAATATTCGGTTTTATCACTGCTGTTTTTATAAAGGATCCGGATTTCAAGGAAAACATGGTTTGTTATTGTGCCAGGTGGCTGCTTTTGCCGTTTATATTTATGGTTTTATTTGCCTGGTGGTACTTTGCTGCTTTCCCGGATTCGCTAAAAGCTATGATTCTGGGTCGTTCGCCCGAAATTGTTCCACTGACTAAAATTTTTGCCGCCGTTCTTCCGGTTTTATTCATCGGCGGTCTGTTAATGGCCATCCGCGTGCCGGGCAACATAAAAAAATATATGGCATTTGTTATCCTTGTTATCGGCCTGGTCTATATGGGTTCATTTGAGTGGATCAGGGAGGCCTCTCGACGGCCATTTCTTATTTACGGGCATATGTATTCAAATTCCATTAAAATTGAGGATGAAGCCAACATAAATAAGCATGGATTCCTTAAGACAGCCAAATGGGTAAAGCACCAAGAGATAAGTGATGCCAACATGCTCCACGCCGGACGGGAGATTTTTAATCTCCAGTGTATCACCTGCCACAGTGTGGGGGGGGCTTTAAATGACATTCTTCCGCTGACTAAAAAATTTACCGTTTTTGGTATGGATTCACAGCTCAACGGTCAGGGAAAAATAAATGACTACATGCCTAAATTCATGGGTACCCGGATGGAACGTCTGGCGCTTTCCAGGTATATGGTGGAAAAATTGCACGGAAAGGCAGACATTCCGACAAAGGCGGCAGTAAAGGAGTTGCCCGCTCCCATTGATCCTTTTGATGAAAAAAAGGATGAATACATACTTCTGGCCTGGAGTAACATCGGCATGCGCTGTATTTCCGACAGCGCTTCATGGTTCATACTGACTCCGCCCGGTAATGATATTTCCGCCTATCTGATACGCAGAGGGGAAACCCCTGAAATGGTTACCCAGGGGGTCAAGCTGACTTACAAGGTTGAACCGGGATTCGAGTATCCGTCCAAAACGGTAAAATTCTGGAACCATGCACAAAAATTTTTCGGAAAGAAACTGCCCCCTGATATCGGGCTTACCGGCAACGGGCTGAAGGGAAAGATGAAACTGGACGATGAAAACCAGGTGTTTGTGGCTGATGGTATCCCGGTGGTTCCCTATTCCGCTGATAATAGGTATAACCCTTATCCTCTGTTTACCATTGAGGCCATGGACCAAAACAGCGGAAAACGGCTTGCCCGCACCCGGGTGGTTGCATCTGTTTCCACTGAAATGGGATGCAAAAACTGTCATGGGGGAAAATGGCGCATGGAGGGGGTGACGGGAATTTCAGATGAAACCGCTTCAGATATTCTGGCCATGCACGATAAGATAAGCAAAACCGAATTGCTGAAGATGGCCCAACAGGGAAAGCCCTATCTTTGTAAGTCCTGCCATCTGGACGCGAATTCAGACACAAAATCAAAGCCCGGCGTGTTGAACCTTTCTGCCGCTATTCACGGGTTCCATGCCAACTACCTTACCGATAGAGATGTGGAAGCATGCCATGCCTGTCATCCATCTTCAGCGGGCGGTCATACCCAATGCTTACGAGGGATCCATCATGAAATCGGCCTGGATTGCACCAGTTGTCATGGGAATCTGGAGGATCATGCATTGAGCCTTCTGGTGGCGGAACAAAAGGCCGGGAAAAAAAGCGCCAAACGGCTGATGAAGCATCTTGTCCCCACCCGGGTAGATTCAATTGGCGGCATAAAACCGAGAAATCCATGGATCAACCAGCCCGACTGCCTGAACTGTCATATTGATTTCAATCCGCCCGAAACCGACCAAACCTTTAATCAGTGGACAAAATCGAAGGATCAGCTTTATCGTTCACGGACGGGTGATGCCGGAATCATGTGCCAGGCATGCCATTCAACTACCCATGCCGTGTATCCGGCAACCAATATTTACGGCAATAACAGAGATAATATCCAGCCGTTTCAATACCAGGGGAACCCTTATCCCATCGCTTCAAACAAGAACTGCAAGGTGTGTCATACCATCGATATGGATGAGGAACTGCACCACCCCAACAGTTTGGCCATGTTCAGAAATGTTCGGTGAGTGGTGTAAAATATGCAAGACCATTCAATACCGAGTCAAGTATCCCCCCATAGGTTGATATTGTATGAAAAAAAACTTTTAAGCCCTGGACCGGTTCCTGAAGTGGCACCATCCCCCAATACCTTTGCCCCGCGAAAGGGTGAAAATGGGTTTGACAGATGCATGAGCTTTGCATTAAATGAATCAACGAAATACTTAAGGCAAATCGATGATTTTGTTCAACACCTTAAGGGGGTCGAATTTTAATCGCATGAATATGAAACTTTCCATTCGCTGGACACTGATTTTTGGATTTCTGGGTTTGATTTGGGGGACCCATTTATTAACCGCTTCATCTTCGTTTTTTACCTCTCAGCGTGTCCTACAGGAACATGCCCGTCAAATTATGGCAAACGTGGCCGATCTGGCTCAAAGCCAGTCCTATCGACATTTAGTTACCGCCCAACACTCTGCAGAATTGACCACCCGAATGCTGACCGACGGTGTGCTGAATCATACCCAAACTGAGTCCCTGATCCATTATTTTCACAATCAACTGAGCCTTTATCCCCATTTTGCCGGTATTTATGTAGGGTATCCCAATGGTGATTTTTTTGATGTCCGACGCCACAATCAAAAAGGTCCGGGTGGATTTCGCACTAAAATAATTACCCATCACAACCAGCATAAACAAACCAGGCTGATCTGGCGCAATAGCCAAAGACAAGTGGTTGATCAGGAACAGGTTTCTGGTGACACCTATGATCCCCGCGTCCGCCCCTGGTACCGTAAGGCGCTAAAATACAAGAGTACCATCTGGTCCGACCCCTATATATTCTTTACCTCTCAAAAACCCGGCATTACCGTAGCTGCCCCCTGGTATGACAAGCAGGGAAGACTTAAAGGGATTGTCGGAGTCGATCTTACCATTGACCGGTTGTCCACTTTTTTTGCCGAACTGGAAATCGGTCAAAACGGCCAGGCCTTTCTGTTTAACCGTAACTCCGATATGGTTGCATTCCCTGAGCCGGATAAACTTAAAACCAAAACAAACCAAGCGGCTGCCGGCAGCCGATTTGTAAAAATACATGAATTGGAGCACGCCATTAGCCGAAAGGCATTTACAGCCGCACACCTTAATCAGCGTCCGGACGGTACCATCCGGCTGAATGTGCCGCATTTCGGCCACTTTGAACACCAGGGAAAGACCTTTCTGGCCATGTTTAAACCCTTTGCCGCGGAGAACTGGCCCTGGATTATCGGTATTTATATGCCCGCGGACGACTATTTAGGTGCCATCAAAGACAACCGTCGTTTAAACATATATTTCACCCTTGTCATTTCCCTGTTGGCCGCGTTAGTGGCTTTGTTTTTAGCCAAAGACATCATCAAAGCGATTTCAAGTCTTTCCGCTCAAGCCCACGCCGTCGAGCAAGGGGATTTGGAAGACCATTGGCCGATCCGGTCGATTTATAAAGAGCTCCAAACCACGGCCGACGCCTTTGTCCGCATGAAAGCAGGGATAAAAACAATGCAGGCCAAGTACAAAAGCATTTTTAGCAATATTCAGGACATCTATTATGAAGTCGGTATTGATGGCAAGATATTGGAAATCAGCCCGTCGGTGGAGCATATTTATCACGTCAAACGGGAAGAGTTGATCGGTCGATCTGTGTATGATTTTTACAAAACACCCAAAAAGAGCAGAAATCTATTGGATGCCCTGGAAAAAGACGGGCGGGTGACAGATTACGAAGTCACCATGAAAGATGAGGCTTTCCAAACCGTTTACGCGTCACTTAACTGCATTTTAATTCGCGACAAAAAGAAAAGGCAGCAAAAAATTATCGGCTCCTTGCGCGACATTACCGCACGCAAGCAGGTGCAGGCCCAGCTGGAAAAATATCGGAATCACCTGGAAGATGAAGTTAAACAGCGTACTGCGGATCTTGAACGTACCAACACACAACTGCGTGGCGAAATCGAACAGCGTCTGGAAACGGAAAAGGCCCTCAGGGAAAGTGAGGATAAATACCGAAATATATTGGCAAACATTCAAGAAGCTTATTTTGAAGTTGATTTGGCCGGCAATTTTACATTTGTCAACGATGCGATCTGCCAAATTACCGGGTATTCCGAGGAAGAGCTGATCGGTATGAACAACCGGGAGTACTCCACTCCTGAGACGGCTCAGCGGATCTATAATAAATTCAATGAAATTTATAGAACCGGGCTGCCGGTGGACTTTACCCGTTATACCATCATGGGGAAAGACCAGAAGGAACGTCATCTGGAGATGTCCGCGTCTCTGATTAAAAATGCAGAGGGGCAAGCTGTGGGTTTTAGGGGTGTTGCCCGGGATCACACCAATCGGTTAAAGGCCGAAAATGAAAAACACAAACTGGAAGAACAGCTTCAACATGCCCAGCGCATGAAGGCCATCGGTACTTTGGCCGGTGGGATTGCCCATGATTTTAACAATCTGCTGATGGCCATTCAGGGAAATATATCTACCTTGTTGATAAAAAACTGGCAGGATACAGGTTTGCAGGAAAATCTTAAAGTCATTGAACAGTGCGTCGCCAGCGGGGCCGATTTAACCCGACAGTTGCTTGGATTTGCCCGTGGCGGGAAATATGATGCCCGCCCCATCGACCTGAACGATACTGTGCGGCATACCGCCCAGATGTTCGGCCGGACCCGTAAAGAGATTGAGATCCATCAAGATCTAACCAAACATGCATGGGCGGTAGAAGCGGATCGCAGCCAAATTGAACAGGTGATGATGAACCTTTATCTCAATGCCGCCCACGCGATGTCCGGCAGCGGAAACATATTCCTGAAAACAACCAATATGAATTGTGATGAACCATATGTTCGGGCCCATGGTGTGCCTTCCGGCAAATATGTAAAAGTGTCTGTAAAAGATAACGGTTGTGGGATGGATGAAGAGGTCATGCGTCGTATTTTCGAACCTTTTTTCACCACCAGGCAAATGAGCCGCGGGACCGGGTTGGGATTGGCATCGGTTTTTGGTATTGTCAAAAATCACCATGGCTTTATTGACGTTGAAAGTCAGCCGGGTCAAGGAACGACTTTTAATATATACCTCCCTGTCAGCGAAAAAGAGCTGTCGGCTGAGGGTTAATCTTCATAGCCAACACGAATATCATTGAATCTTTCCTTGTGTTTCATTCAGGTAGAAAAAGTAGTTGACAGGATTTTTTATATTTTATATAGGATATAAATAATCCTAATTATCTTATATATAGTGGAGGGTAAGGTGAGGCTTACAAGAGCAGGTGAATATGGTGTCCGCTGTATCCTTTTTCTGGCTGGAAACAGACCCGGGAAGGTGGTGGGGCGCATAGAGATTGCCAGGGCCATGGATATACCGAAACAGTTCTTAGGCAAAATCGCCCAGCAGTTGGCCAGGGCTGGGTTTATCGAAATTATTCAGGGGGCACACGGAGGATACCGGCTTTTGTTATCACCCGAAAAATTAACGCTGTTGGACGTGGTTGAAGCGGTCACCGGGGAAATCTTTTTAACTGACTGTGTGATGCGGCCGGAATCCTGTTTCAGGAGTCCGGGGTGCTTCATTCATCGTGTATGGGAAAAGGCCAGGAAACAGCTGAGGGAAACCCTCAAGGAGGCCACCTTCGCTAAAATGCTGGAAGAGGAAACTTGCGTCTTTCCGGTAACATCGCCTGAACTATATAAGAAAAATACAATCAAGGAAGATATTTTTTAAAGGAGGTTCGCTTATGGACGTTTTAATGCTTTCCAGATTGCAGTTTGCCGCGGCCACATTCTTTCATTTTCTTTTTGTTCCGCTCACCTTGGGCTTATCAGTGATGGTGGCCATTATGGAAACAAGATATGTACGGTCCGGAGACGAGATGTACCTGAGAATGACAAAATTTTGGGGAAAATTATTTCTCATTAATTTTGCCATTGGAGTGGTGACCGGAATCACCCTTGAGTTTCAATTCGGGACAAACTGGTCCCGGTATGCGGAATTTATGGGGGACATCTTCGGATCCCTTCTGGCCATTGAGGCATTGGGATTCTTCTTTTTAGAGTCCATTCTTCTCGGGGTATGGATCTTTGGCTGGCGAAAAATTTCTAAAAAAGCACATGCCACTGTTATGTGGCTGATCGCCTTTGCCTCAACCGGATCGGCGGTGTGGATCTTAACCGCCAATGCCTGGATGCAACATCCCGTGGGCTATGTGATCAGAAACGGCAGGGCGGAGCTGGAAAGTTTTGCCGCAGTGACCCTCAACGAATTCGGTATCCTGATGTTTTTTCACACGGTGAGTGCGGCCTATATTCTGAGTGCCTTTTTCGTAATGGGTGTCAGTGCATATCATCTACTAAAAAAACAGCATGTGGAATTTTTTACCAGGTCTTTTCGAATTGCGCTGGTCTTTGGTCTGATCTTTTCTTTTTTTGAGATCATCGAAGGCCACGTGCATGGCAGCGATCTGGCGAAAAAACAACCCGCAAAATTAGCGGCCATGGAATCCCACTGGGAGACAGCTAAAAATGCTCCCATTTATCTTTTTTCATTTCCCGATGAAGCCAACGAAAGAAACAGTATTGAAATAGGGCCATTGCCGGGAATGCTGAGCCTGCTGGCTTTTCACAGTATGGATGCAGAAGTAAAAGGGCTGAAGGACTTCCCCCCTGATGAAAGACCGCCGGTGCTAATTCCATTCGTCTCTTTCAAGGTCATGGTGGGCCTGGGATTATACTTTGCCCTGGTCACCCTTATCGGGTGGTTAAGAAGAAATCGCCTGACCGAAAGTCGATGGTACCTGAAGTTGATGCTTTTCTCCATCCCTTTGCCCTATATTGCCATCGAGATGGGCTGGGCCTTGGCCGAAGTGGGCCGTCAGCCGTGGATTGTTTATGGCATTATGAAAACGGCGGATGCGGTTTCTCCTATTGCAGCCTCGCAAGTTGCAGTTTCTCTTGCCGCATTTATACTGGTATACGGTCTTTTGGGTGCCGTCGGCTTTTATCTAATCATTAAACATGCCAGAAAGGGACCTGAACCGGAAGCAGCATGATATTTGACTGAACAGTCATTTAATTTTAAAAGGAGATAAAAAATGGATATACAAACAATATGGTTTTTTCTTTGGGTATTGCTTTGGGCCGTTTATTTTGTCACAGACGGATTTGATCTCGGCGTGGGAACTTTGCTCCCGATCCTGGGTAAAACCGATGAAGAAAAAAGAATTATGTATAACACAGTCGGTCCCCTGTGGGATGGAAATGAGGTCTGGCTGATCACCGCCGGAGGTGTCACCTTTGCTGCATTTCCACGTGTGTATGCCGTGATGTTCAGTTCCCTTTATTCGGCTTTGATGCTGATTCTGTTTGCCCTTATCTTTAGAGGTGTTTCCCTTGAATTTCGAGGAAAGGTGGATGATCCGCGCTGGCGAAAATTATGGGACACCTGTATGTGCGCGGGGAGCCTGTTGCCGGCCGTACTTTTCGGTGTCGCATTTGCCAACATATTTCAGGGGATTCCCATCAATGGCGATGGTGTCTATCAGGGGACTTTATTGACACTGTTGAATCCTTACGGACTGCTTGGAGGGGTTCTTTTCCTGCTTATATTTCTCGTTCACGGCTCCTTATGGCTGGCGGTTAAAACTGAAGGGGATCTTCATCACAGGGCGGCCGGAATTGCCAACAAGCTGTGGCCGGTGCTTTTAGCCGTTGCCGTCATTTTCCTGGTGGCTTCGGCCTTTGCGACCCAAATTTATGACAATTACCTTGCCCAACCGGCGCTGTTTATATTTATTCTGATTACAGTGCTGGCTCTTTTTGGGATAAAATTTTTTCTGGCCAAAAAAAGCTATTGGAAAGCATGGTTTTCTTCCGCGGTTGCCATCATCGGGGCAACCTTTTACGGGTTTATCGGTTTGTTTCCCAGGATGTTTCTTTCCAATATAAACCCGGATTATACCTTAACAGCTTATAATTCGGCTTCAAGTTCTCTGACCCTTACAATCATGCTGGTGCTGGCCCTTATTTTTGTTCCCATTGTGCTCATTTACCAGTTTTGGGCTTATCATCTGTTCAAAGGGAAGGTGACCCAAGAGGATCTTGCCTATGAGGAGGCATATTAATAGGAAGAAAAGGCTAAGACCCGGGCTTATTTTTTACCAGGTTGTTAACGGAGTTTTACCTAAAAAGTAATGAGTAACCGTTCTTATGCGTAGGCTTTCTTCTGCCGTTTGAACATATTCATTAGAAACAAGCAGTCGTTTTTCAATCTTAACTCGGTTCGACCGGGGAATCGCCTATGGGCCCGTTACCAGACATACCAATTTTATCTATATATGAAGGTACGGTCTGCCTGAGGCAGACTTCAATTAGATTTGAGCCAGCCCCAGGGGACAGGATTCCACGACGGCGTTAATCGTCTCTGCCTGTATCGGTCTAACAGAGAAGATAGGGGGCGTGTAGGATTTCGATCTCATTTGTTACGTCTGGTAACGGGCCAATAGGTGATTCCCCCGGTCGAACCTTAAGTTTCATGCAGCCCGGTCGGGTATGAAAATTTATGCCGACTGCTATAAAGACATGCAGATGAAAGCCTCCATCTGGTAGAAAATTCAGTTTAAGCTAAAAGATCGCTCCGGGTTTATTTTTTTAGGGCAACCAGCTTACCGCTTAACAGCTTGATATGCCCCATCTCTTCCTTGATGATGGCATCAATTTTTGTTTGCCCAAAAGTTTCCGGAACCATTTCTTTCATACCCAGGTAAAATACGATGGAATCCTTTTCAGCCAGGATTGCCTCTTTTAAGATCTCTTCCATGGAAGTGACGTCGATCTTTTTTTCAAAGAATACCCGGGCATCGGCCAATGCGCGAAGATAAAGGGCTGTCTCACCCTCAGGGTCGAATACGGTTGCGGTTTTCTCCTGGTCAGACAGATTCGCTCTCAAATCGGCAAATGTTTTCTCATGTTCATCTTCCATGACGGCAAGATCGAGCAATAGCTTTTTTTCAGCGGGATCATCAATCGATTCTGCCGCCTTTCGGTAAAAGGAAGCGCCATTTCTTTCAATCTGCTCGGCCATTTCAAATATTTCATCTGCATTAAAATCGTAACTCATTTTTTTATCCTTTTTTTCGGGTTTTTAAATAAACTTTAATGGCGTCGTATAAATTTCTACCTTTTTCGGCATAAAATTGGGTTTTATGCCTTGACGCCATACACCAAAAACTTACTTAATCAGATTGGTATACTGCTGTCAAATGCCAATTTGAGGAATTTTTTTAGCCAAAACGATCTTGTCGAGATTGATGATCACATCATACACAACAATTTCAACACCGCAGGTTTTTGCCTTTCTAAGCTCTTTACCGTAAGCAGGGTCTATATCATCGGCCGGGGAGAATGCCTTTGCATCCATCCGTTGCACAAGGAAAAATATGATGCTGCGGTTTCCCTCTTTGGTGAGCCTTTGAAGTTCAGCAAGGTGTTTCCGCCCACGGGTGGTCACTGCATCCGGAAAAGATGCGAGACCATCTCTAACCAGGGTACAGTTTTTTATCTCAACGAAGCACTTCTCCTTATCCCCATTTGAAAGCAGGAGATCGAGGCGAGATTTGTCGGACACTTTAATTTCAGCCTTTATGTTTTTATAGCCCCTTAAGGGTTCAACCATCCCATCCTCAATCGATTTTTTTACCAGTCTGTTTGGGACCATGGTATTGACTCCCACCAGGGAGGTGGGCATTTTGATCATCTCCCAGGTATATTTTAACTTTCTTTTCGGATTGTGGTGAAATGAAAGATATACTTTTCTGCCCGGCTCGGAGCACTCTTTCATGGTGCCTGAATTGGCGCAGTGGGCCGTAACCAGGTCGTCGTTGTCGAGCCTTACATCCGCCAGGAAGCGTTTATATCTTTTGACCAGGGTTCCGGGTATAAGCTTGGGCCAGAAAAGACCTGGCGCGTTGTTTTTGCTTCTCATTATTTTTTAGGGATTCCGCTGTATTTCTGCTTAGAAATGGATACTGGTAATTACTACTTCATCAAAGAAGAAAAATCAATATGACACCCAATAACCTTAAAAAGAAAATCGATCGCCGACGCATTCAATATGACCTGGGGAAATATATTGCCCTAAGCCCTCTGGCATTAAAAAGGTGATCATATGGATTGCAGGGTTGATAAAGCCGGTTAACTATGTTATTTCCCGCTTATAATTTTTCTGACAGTTAGCTAAATTTATTATGCCTAAATTATCCTTGGAAAAAGTAATATCGAATCATAACAACCTGGAACGGGTGCTTGACAGTTTAAAGGACGGCATCATTGCCCACGATTTGGATCGGCAAATCTTTTATTTTAACCGGGAGGCGGAAAACATCACCGGTTACAGCAGAAAGGAGGTTCTTGGTAAGGATTGTCACCAAGCGTTTGGCGGACCTTTCTGCGGGGGGCGCTGTTCTTTTCTCAATGATAAACCGGCTCTGACTGACAAAGTTGAATATCCATTGAATATAATAACCAAAAGCGGCGAGTCCCGTCAGGTTGAAATGTCTGTGGTGATGATGAAAGATAACCAAAACCAGGATTTCGGAGTGCTGGCCTGCTTCAGGGACATTACCGATTTGCTGGATCTTAAGATCAGGGCCGGAGAATCCACCGGGTTTTCCAATATCATCGGCCGGGACAGCAAAATGCTCATGTTGTTCAGGCAAATTAAAGATGTGGCCGGCTATGATTACCCGGTGCACATTTTTGGAGAAACCGGAACAGGCAAAGAACTGGTGGCCAAAGCCATCCATAATGAAAGCCAGCGCGGAGGCGGGCCGTTTGTACCGATCAACTGTGGCGCCCTTCCCGAAGGGCTGATTGAAAGCGAGCTTTTCGGTCATGTGAAAGGGGCTTTTTCCGGCGCCATCCGTGATAAAAAGGGACGCTTCGAGCTTGCAGACGGCGGCAGTATTTTGCTGGATGAAATTGCAGAACTTCCCAAATTGTTACAGGTCAAGCTGCTGCGGTTTTTGCAGGACGGCATCATTGAGAAGGTGGGAGGAGAAAAAGCCATACCGGTCAACGTCCGTGTCATCAGCGCCACCAACAAGGACCTTAAAAAAGAAGTAGGGAAAAAAAGGTTTCGGGAAGATCTTTTTTACCGGCTCAATGTGATTCCGGTAGATATTCCCCCGTTGCGTGAAAGGAAAATCGACATTCCCCTTTTGATCGATTTTTTTCTGGATCAGGCGGGAACCGAAGGTCAAAAGAAAAAGAAGTTCTCGGAGGAAGCGTTGTCTATCATGATGGACTACCACTGGCCGGGAAATGTGCGTGAACTGCAAAACGCGGTTTTATTTTCCATGGTCAAATGTCGCGGCAAAGTGATTCAACCGGATGACCTTCCCATGGAACTTGACAAGGTTAAAAACAGTGCTGCAAAACGCGGCCCGTCCGGGAAGCTGGATATCGACCGGGTGAACAAGGCCCTGATCAAAACAGGAGGGAATAAAGCAAAAGCTGCCAGACTTCTTGGGGTGGGACGGGCCACGCTGTATAGATTTTTTAAAGAGCATCCGGCGGGTGTAACCGTCAACAAACTGTAAGCCTGACGAACCTTTGGTTTGATGCATCGTTGTGCCCAGTCGGGCATGAAAATTTATGACAACCACCATGAATCGGTCATAAGAGGATATTTCTCAAAGGTGATACCCTGTTTTATCCTCCTGCGATCATAAGTGTAATGTGAATATCATCTCCATCTTTTACCGGTTTGGCCAGTTCATCGGGATAGGCGCTTTTTAGATTGAGATAGATTTCAATTACGTTAGCCAGTTTCCCCTTTTTATTAAACAGGGCTTTTTCCATGCCGGGAAACTTCCTGACCAGACTGTCCAGGCAAGCACCCACCGTATTTCCATCAACCTCGACGATATTTAAGCCATTGGTAAATTGGCGATGTGTCTTATGAATGTTTATCTTTACGCTCACACCTGACTCCTTTTTTTCCAAAGCATAGCCAGCGGGTTTAGCACAAAGTGATATCAAAAGTAATGTCAGTTGAAAAAGGGGTTTATACTGTTTCTCAAAAATATATTCCGTTTTAAACGATGAAAAACTCGTATATAAGAAATCGTAAAGAAAGAACTCACTGTCTTTATTATAATTAATTTCGGTATGACAACTACTTCAGTAAATTAACACCCCAATTGAGCGAAAAAAAGTAGTAATAACCATCTAAAAAAGCTGGAAAAGCCTTTAGAATAAGGGTATACAGATGGTGACGAAACCAAAAACCCAAATTCTGAAAGGCTTTCATAG